>CAMJAJ010000235.1 GCA_946403565.1 uncultured Treponema sp.
GCGGCGGTCAGCGTGAAGAACGGGTTCAAGAGCTTTGAAAAGATAAACAAGTTCGCCGTGATAACCAAGCCCTTTGAGATGGGTGTGGAGCTTTCTGCCAAGCAGGAGATGATGCGCTACCGCATCGCTGAAATATACGCAGACAAGATTGCCGCCCTCTATAAGGACGCAAAGAAATAAGGACGCTTTGCCGTTGGCAGCCAGGCTGACCGCCGGTCCGTCCGGTGGTCAGCGGAAAAAAAGCTCCATGCGGGTTCGTTAGCGATGCCCGCTAGTCCTTCCAGAATATATCTTCGGCGCGGTCGCGCGGATACTGGGAGGAGATGAGAGTGCCACCCGTCGCAGAAGGCTTTGTCTTGCCTTCGGTCTCGTACACGGTCATGTAGTGCCCCCGGCTGTCCAGCTTTCCCCAGAAGTTCTTCTCCGTATCGTCCGCAAGCTTGCAGACAAAGTGATAGCTGTGGTCCTGCTCACCTTCATACACGTGCCAGGAGCCCTTGTACTCTGCCTCGCTATACACGTCGTCGGACAGCTCCCGCAGGACCCTATACGCAAAATGGTTGTTCTCGTACAGGTCAAAATAAAGCACGTCCATATATTCCGTTCCGGTGTGATCCTTGTAGTCATAGGTGCAGACCCAGCTGCTGAGCAGCTTGGGGGTCTCCATGTTGTTGTGGGAATACGGACCGTCAGAACCGCTCGCACCGACGTTCGACCCGGCACCCGAACCGCCGCCGCTTGACTGCGAACAGGCGGTCAAAAGGACCAGCAGCGACAGGAGAAGGGTGAGAAGGGGAAAGGACAAAAGACATCGTGCGGAACGTTTCATACTCTCTAATTGTAATCGGTATGTTTCGTTTGGTCAATGAGCCATTTGCAAAAGTCGCTTACTTTTGCAAACGGGCCTCCACAAAGGCCTCTTCAAAGGCAGCCCGGCGCGGCAGCGTTCAAAAAGCCGCGCTCGCCCCGCCCGCCCCTTAATTTCCCCCTTGGTAATGCCGATGAAATTCTATATTGGGACCTCGAAAAATTGCGCCATGCGCATTTCGCCTTGCGGCTACGCTGACGGTTCCGAGGTAACTCTGGAACTGCTAGCGCAGCTCCAAGAAAACTGCGATGTCGTAAGTCTCGCAATTATAAAGACTTACAACTCGAAGGCACTCTCTGAAAACTGGGCTTGACCAGTTTGTAGAGATGCCCTATAATCCTTATAGGGGTAATTATGGCTGAAACCACAGAAGTAACGTCCAATATCTTTACATTGTTGAAGGGCTTTTCCTCCAAACAGCGCAGCGCGGTCATAGATTTCAGCGAATTCGCCGACTACGTGCGCTCCTATGCCCAGCATCACATCAACGAGAATGCGGGGCTTCAGGCATACCTGGGAAGCACCGACGAGGCCCTGGAGGGAGAGCTCAAGAAGCTGTCCAGCTCCCGGCAGATCGTCATAACGAGCAAGACGCAGGGGACGCAGACCATCTTCGTGATATCCTCGTTCATCGAGCAGTACACGGACCGCTACAAGGACATAGACGTAAACATCTCCATCCCCTTCCCCAACATGAACGACATCCCCAAGAACGTTCCGACGAACATCGTCACCAAGGCGCAGGGCGGGGAGCAGTTGATGAACCTCCTGGACGGAAAGGAACCCAGCGAGCGGACGCTCTACGCCCTCGACTTCGGGAAGGGCATCCCGGACCTCCTGTTCCCCTCCTCCGTCGCCGTGAACATGCTCATCAAGCTCGCGCTCAAGAAGCTGCAGGACCTGCTCCGCAAGGAGGAGTCGCACGACTACTTCCTCAAGAAGCTGACCAACGCGAACCCGGGCAAGGAACTGACCATAAAGAACTTCTTCCAGCACTTCGTCGCGCGCCCGGAGGACGCGATGGACGCGCTCAAGCTGAACGGGGACAACTTCTACTCCTGGAGCCAGATGTGCTACTTCATCCGCCAGGACTACAACAAGCTCAAGGACCTCACGACCGAGGACATCAACATCCTCCAGTCCATCTTCATCGTCGAGACCACCGCCGGCTACTACAAGGCCAAGACCGCGGAGAAGACCGCAAAGGAGGCCGCGTTCAAGGAATTTGACCAGCGGCTGGCCTCGCCGCCCTACTACTTCAACAAGAACGACATAGATAACATGAAGGACTCGCGCGGCAAACTGCTGCTCGGCGAGTACACCAAGGACGAGCTGAACGACCACATAAAGGAACTGCACACGCCGGGGGCCGGAAACAGCCTGCCCGCCCTGCTCCTGTTCAAGCTGGACGATGGGTCCGGATTCTTCATCCTCAAGGAGAAGGTCATGGCCGTTGTCCTGCGCCTGTGCAATGACGCACGCTCCGTCGTCCGTGACGGCCTGAGCAAGGAGTGGTTCCTTGCGCTCAAGCGCTTTGAGACCCTGCCCGAGATGAAGGACCAGCTGGCCTTTGAAGGCTGCCTGGAGCGGGAGCTTGCGGCTGCCGACCCGATCCTCTACGCCATACTGCATGCCCACTTCCTGCCCGTCGTCGCCTTTGAGGACAGCACGCCGGGACGCCTCACGCTCTACCGGAACGGAGAGCTGGTCTCCTACAGCGAGCTGCTTCTGATCAGCCGGCAGGAGATCTACTCCAACGCAAAGATGAAGCTTCCCTTCTACTACACCATACCTGGGCTTTCCTGGCTCATCTCCCTGTTCAGGAACGCCAAGAACAAGAAGAAGGACAAGAAGAAGGGCTATGAGACCGTCGCCGAAAAGATCCTCACCGAGGACAAGGAGAAGTCGGAGGCCAAGCTGCAGAGCCTGAATGCAAGCGACAAGGGCGGCATCCTGTCCCGCGCTAAGGCCATCCGGAGCGAGGCTTCCAACGTGGAGAACCAGCTCGTTCCCGAGAACAGCACGCTTGACCGTGAGCTGGAAGGCTACCTTTCGGAGTGGAACGACCGCCTGGACAAGCAGGCGTACGAAAACCTGCGCGAGGACATCAACAGCCTGATTCGCGACTACGTCCGGAAGACCCTGCGCACCTTCAAGAACGACAACGTTTCGCTGGAGCGCATACAGAGCCTGGCAAAGTCGCTGGAGGAGACGCCTTCCCTGATGAAGATCAAGAACCACCCCTCCCTGCGGCGCTACATAGAGCTGTACATCGTCAAGCTGTTGAAGAACCTGCCTTCCAACTAGCGGATTCCGTACCTGCCGCAAAAAACGACCAGCTTGCGCCAGTCCGGCTAAAAGCTACAGCCCGCCAATTCCTGGCGGGTTTTTTTTGCGCAGGTTAAACCATAGCCAGGAACGGCCTGCCCTTCTCGATGGAACGGCAGCCTGAGCTCGCAGACGTACGAAAAGCTGCGCGAGAACATCAGCCTATACTCCAGTGCCTCCAGCATGTACAACGGATTTCAACGGGAATCCCCCCAGGGAAACGTCCTTGCCTTTCATAGTGCCAGAAGAATGTCCGTATCATAGCTAGGCAGAAGCCAATCCACGAGGGACCGCCGGAACAGCCCCGCGGCACGCCTGGCAGTGACTACAGCACTCGAAGCCACAGAACGTGCCCCTCCG
>CAMJAJ010000236.1 GCA_946403565.1 uncultured Treponema sp.
CTGAACGCAATCCACGCCGCGCAGCTGCAGGGGTTCTTCGTGTCCAAAAGATTGCAGTGGTCGGCAAAGAAGGCGTCGAGGTTCATCCGTGCCCGGAACAGCAGCCCCTTGAGCGCGTTCGGGGAAAGTTCAAGCAGCTCGGCGGCGTAGTCGGTCGGCATCCCGAACATGTCCACGAGGGAGAATGCGATCCGCTGCTTCAGGGAAAGCTTCCTGACCATCGCCATGAAGCATCCGTTCTGGAGGGTCTTGATTTCATCGGCGACGATGACCTCATCCTCCGGCTGCGGCAGGGCTTCCGGAAGCGCTGCCCCCATGCGTTCAAGCTCCTCGATCTCCGAAGGAAGCTCCTCCGCCGCACCTCGTTTCCGAACTGTCATGAGGAACTGCCGGTAGCAGATTGTCGAAAGCCATTTCCGCAGCGCCGTTTCGTCTTTCAGCTGCCCCTGCTTCTCGAACGCCGCCATAAAGGTCTGCTGGGTCAAATCCTCTGCGTCTTGCGGATGGCAGGACAGCTTCAGTGCAAAATTGTAGATGTATACGTAGTGTTCCTTAAAGACCGTGCCGAAATCCATTTGAGTTGCCTGGTGCCGTGCTTAGGGCTGATTCAGCTGCAGGGCCATGCCTTCCGTGTTCTCGTGGAAGCCCATCGCTTCATACAGCGGGCGGCCGTCGCTCGTCGCGTCCAGGCTGATTTCCGTGCAGCCCCTGTCCCTGGCCTCGTCCAGCAGCAGCTGAATCATGCGCCGGGCGATTCCCTGCCTGCGGTACTGGGCGTTCGTATACACGTTCATCAGGTGGGCACGTTTGCCGGTCGGATGGCTGAAGGTCGGCATAATCGTTATGTAGCTGATTGAGGCGCAGCCGATGGCCCTGGCTCCGTCCTTCGCAAGGACGGTCGTCTGGTCTCCGTGCAGGAAGTATTCCCGGGAGCAGTTGACGAGCTGCTCGTCGAAGGGTGCGTCGGCCGGCAGCCCGTTTACGACGCGGAGCATTTCAAGGCGGACGGCCATGAGGTCTTCGATGTCGTTGGCGGTGGAAGGAAGGATTTCAATCATGGGGAACAGTATAGGCCCAAGCCTGGAGAAAATCAATCGGGGCGGTCGGTCGTGTGCTGGGAGGGGGCGGTCGGACGTGCGTTGGTGGGTGCGGTGCGATTCCGCCTCGCTGCTGTCCTGCCCGGCCTCGCCGCTAGAAGCGCAGGCCCAGGCCGACCGACATGACCAGGCCCAGCCGTTCGCCCATGTCGATGGGGTCTATGGTGACCCGGTGGGACTCGAAAGCGGCCTCGTTGAAGTCCCGGATGAAGAGGCTGCCGGTGGCGGAGGCGAAGAGCTGGGCCTTGCGGAGGGGCTGCCAGGCCAGGGAAAGGCGCATCGCCGGCACCAGCGAGAACACCCCGCTCCTGCCGGTCTCCTCCTCGGACTCGTCCCGCAGGTCGCTGTCGGGGACGAACACCCCCCGGCACAGCAGTTCGCTGTTCAGGTAGATGGAGTTCCACAGCTTGGTCTTGTGGCCTATGCCCCCGTCCAGCTCCCAGGTTCCGAAGATGTTGGCCTGCAGGGGCAGGCGGTACAGCGCGAGCCCGTACAGCAGCTGTGTTCCAAAGGAGAGGCCCAGGCCCAGGTTCAGGTCGCTGTCTAAGTCGGCCTCGAAGGAGAGTCGCTTCTTCATGCCCTGCCAGGCCCCGCTCCTGCTCCGGGCCTCCTTGATCGTCAGCTCCTTCAGGGGCCGCGCGTCCAGGCCCCACCTGTCCAGCAGGGGCTTTCCCGCGATAATGCGGTAGACGTTCGTCTGGCAGGGGTAGATCTGCTCCTCCTCCCTGCTCAGCAGGACCCCGCCCGCGCTGTATCGTTCGGTCGTCAGACTCACCGGGTTGGGGAAGACGGAGTTGTCGCTCAGGACCACCTCGAAGGTCTCGTCGGTGGGGAATCCGAGCGCGAGCGTGTTCAGGCCCAGGATGCAGGCCGACATGGACTCGTGCAGCTCAAAGAGCTTGGTCTGTCCCTCCTTGACCCGGGTTATCTCCTGCCCCGTGGAATCCAGCACCACCGCTTCGGGCAGCCCCTTGATGATCAGCTGGACGAACGGCTTGTCGCTGAAACATTCGTCCTCGTCCAGCTCCAGCAGGAAGGAGAGGTAGCTTTCGCTCTGGTGCAGGTTGTTGACCACCTCGAAAATCTTGGTCACGGCCCCGTCGCTGCCCTTGTCCACCTTGCCCATGATCCGGTCGGCGAGGCTCGGCCCCTTGGCGGCCTGCCGCTCCTTCTCCTCCTCGGAGGGGAACATGGCGGGCACGATCTTGGCCATGGGCCGGTGCAGGGAGAAGGCCCCCCGGTAGAAGGAGTCCACGTCGGGGTTCATGGTGGCGAGCAGCTTGCCCAGCTGCGTCTGGATGAAGGCGCCGGTGCCGGAGGGCTGGTAGTCCCTTCCCATCAGGTAGCGGTAGGTCTTGTTCATCCGGGGGCGCACTTCCCGCGAGAAGCGCTTGCGGCCCACCGACCAGGCGTTGGCCAGCACCTTTATGTTGCCGAATTTCCGGTAGCTCCAGTTCCCCACCTTGTTGAAGGGGATGGAGGGGACCACGTCCTCGGCGTTTATGATGTTCCAGATGAACGAGAACTCGCTGCCCTGGGCCTTCTCTTCGGCCAGGGTCGTGACGTTCGGGCAGGCTATCGTGTAGATGTAGCAGTTCCCCGGGTCGAACAGCTTCTGCTGGACGATGTGGGAGCCGATGATGTTCGCGACCGCGGCCCCCCGGCTGTGTCCGGTCACGAGCAGTTTCACCTTCTTTCCCGCCGTGCCAAGGAGACCTGCCGCGTTCCGGTTGCCCGCCGCGCCAAGGCTGCCTTTCCCGCCCCGGCTGTCCGCCGCAGTCCGGCTGTCCGCCGCGCCAAGGCTTCCCGTGTAGTCCAGGAGGGCCTGGAGGATTATCTGCTCCGCTTTCAGGAAGCCCTCGTGGTAGCGGCTCCCGTCGATTCCCCTGTTCCAGCTGTCGTCCTTCACCTCCTCCGTCTGCTTTTTCTTTCCCGTGCGCTCCTTGGAGTTTGCGATGTTCAGGTTGGAAAGCCACTCGTTGTTGCCCGCCGGGGTTCCGCGGATGGCGAGGATGACGAGGGGGCTGCCGTCAGGGAGGGGGACGGTGGCCAGGCTGAAGGCGCACTGGTCGTTGCCGAGCTCGCCGCTGTAGTCCAGCTTGTAGTGGGTGTCGATGCTGTCCGCTCTGGCCCCCAGTGCTTGGTAAATCTGCACCAGGTCGTTCGGCTCCCCGGCCGCGTCTAGGCTGTAGGCCGCAAAGGACAGGAAGCAGGAGAGGCGTGCCAGGCTGTGGTTGTATTCCGTGGGGCTGCGGGAGAACCAGGCGGGGTCCCACTCCATCTCCAGCGTCTTGCGCTCGGTGGATGTCATGGGGATGAAGCTGAGCGAAAGCGTCTTTGCCGCCGCGGAGGCGGTCAGTGCCGCCGCGAGCAGACAGGAGAGGAAGTATGAACGAAATCCAAAACGCTTTTCCATCTGGCGTACCTGCTGGAAAAAGGGGCCG
>CAMJAJ010000237.1 GCA_946403565.1 uncultured Treponema sp.
AACCTTGCTTGCAAGGTCAGTCGCATATAATAGCGCGACTTACGACATCGCATTTTCAGAGTTACCTCGAAAAACTGAAGTTTTTCGAGGTTCCCATATAGACTTTATCAGGATTAAGGCTGTCATTCATCTGCCGGCATCCATCATCCATAGAGGTGACGATGTGCTGGCCAATGGGGCTTATCGTTCTCCCAAGTTTTTCCATGCTTTCTGGTATCTCACTACGTGTAAGAGCCGGATAACATACACCGATTACAGCATTCCTAACGTCAGTCGTCCATAACGTTATTGTTCCATAGTCCATACCGGTAAGTCCTCCGTTCATTTAGGTTTGGTCTTACGTTCTATTCTATGCGTCTATACGGCCGAAGGGGAAAAGCAACTGTACTGGTGAACAGGTCTGTTTCCATTCTCCACCACGCATCCGACTTGTAGACAAATTGCTACATCAAGTCTGCCTTAAAATGCCCCATATTTACCGCAACGATTAGTTTGCAGGAGGTAGATATGCAGATGGAAGATGTTGTTACGGGAATCTACGGGGAGCTGCACGAGCTGCTCGGAGACCACAGGGAGTTCAAACGGGAGGTCCTTGCCAGGCTGTCCGCGCTTGAATCAGAGGTGAAGGCGGCTCCGGGGGCACGGACCGCGAGGCTGTGCGCACTTGTTTCCGCGCTGTCCGGGGCGGTGTCGATCCTGGGCGGCATCGGGGTCAGGCTGGGGGCCACGGTATGCCGGGCGGGAGGTGCGTCATGAGCAGGGACACGTTGGACTGCATTGCGTCCACGCTGCGGGACGAGGGGCTGCCGCCTGCGGAGGTCTATGGATACCTGCTGGCGCAGTTTGTCGGGACGCCGTACGTCTGGGGCGGGTCGGGCCTGTCTGGGGCGGACTGCTCCGGGAGCGTCTGCGCCTGCCTTTCCAGCGTCCTTGGGACACCCATCCGGGTTACGGCGGATGCCCTGTACCGGGGCTGGTTCACCGAGGCGGCGGATGGCGTTGCTTCGCTGGAGGGGAATCTTGCTGCGGCTTTCTTCCTGGACGAGCGGGGGAGGGCTGTCCACGTGGCCGGGTATCGCGGCCGTGGGCAGTTCGTCAACGTGTCCAGCATAGAGGAGGGCAGGCGGGGCGCGTTCCGCAGCTGGGGCGAGCTGGTCCGGATGTACCGGGGTTTTGCCCCGCTGCTGCGGATATGTCCACTGGCGGGCAGAAAGGCGGGTGGCAAGGCCAGTTTAGTGCTGCGCGATAAACTGGGCGGCGGGATTTCGGGGCGAAAGGAGGTGAGCTGATGAAGGCTTCGGTATACGAGGAGGGCGTTATGGGCTGCCTGCACTACCTGCTCAAGCGCGGGGTGCTGCTGGCGGCGAAACTTGTCGGATTCAAGGGCTTCTGCCTGTTCCTGGGCACGCTGCTGCTGTGCATGGGGAAGGTGGGGGAGGACGTGTGGCTGACTCTGGCCGTGACGCTCGTATGCAGTGCGAGCGGCATCCGCGTGGTCGATTCCTTCATGGAGGGGGTGGACGCACTGGATGCAAAGCATGCGTTTTCGGCCAGGCTTGACGGGTTTGACAAGTTTGGCAGGTTTGACCGGGTTGACGGTTTGGGCCGGCATGGTCAGTTTGACGGCCGGGTCGCAGGAAAGGAGGTGAAATATGAAGGGATTTGGAGTGCTGCTGCCGCTGGGGCTGCTGCTATTGGCCGAGTTCTTGGCCTGTCCGCTTTCGGCGGAAACGCTGGTGGAGGGAAGGCAGGGCATGGAAGTTCCGGTGCTTCATTGGACGGCGGCAGTCAGCCTGCCCCCAGTTCGACAGGCGGGAATGCCGGCGGGGCAGGGTATGACGAGAGCGCAGGATGGAACGGTGGCGAGGGATTCAGCGGGGCGGCAAGACGGAGCGCGCGGCGCAAGGGTGAGAAGGCGAGCGCCAGAGCCGCAGGCAAGGCTGGAAAGCGGGGACGGGGCCGAATCCGGGCTGCCCTTGAGGACGCCGCACGGGAATCTGAGTGACGGTGGGGATGCCGGTCCGGACATGGACGCGCTGGAGGCTGAGCTTGGGCAGATACTGGACGAATGTGTTCAGGAAGCCCTGACGGAACAGCGGAAGGCGTTTGAGGAGGACTATGCCCGGCTTTGGGATTCCAGGAGCTTCTGGCGGCGGGTGGCGGTCGGGGAGGGCTGCGCGATAGCGGCGTGCCTCTTCGGTGGCTTTCTTGTCTGGGGACTCGGCAGGTAAGTCCGGCGGGCAGGCAGGGGCGTGAGGGCGGGTAGGGGGCTCGGTAGGTAAGACTGACGGGTGAGCAGGAGCGGCTTGGGCCGGGACTTGGTTCGGGCGTGTTTGGGTTCGTTTTGAGCCGTCTGCCCCCCCCTTCGTGGGGGAGGGGAACTTGTGGGGCGGAACTGGGCTTCCTTGGACGGCGGCGGTCTGTCTGCCCCTAGTTTGACAGGCGGAAACGTCGGCGGGGCAGGTTTAACAGTCGGTATCCGAGGCCCATGTCGTCTGCGGGGGCCGCTCTTGACATGCTCCGTCCGTGGGGGTAAATTTGTGAAAAGGAGGCTATGAAATGAAAAGACGAGTTGCCATGCTGCTTGCGCTTCTCCTGCTGACGGGCCTGGCGGTGTTCCAGACGGCTGTGGCAGGGGGCAGGGACGAGCGAACGAAGGACAGCAAGAACGCGAACTGGCTCATGAAGACCTACCGTAACAAGTACAAGGAGTTCATGGGGCTTCCAGAGAATTCGGTCGTGTTCTATGGAGGCTTTCAGGGCACCGAGAACGATTTCCTGTTCAGGCAGATAGACCCATACTTTGAGCCGGACACGCAGGCCGTGGAGGGGCAGCTTTTTTTCGTGTCCCGGCCGGTCAAACGGTCTTCGAGGTACATGCTCGAGTACTGGTACTGGACGGACAGCGCGGAGAACTACGAGGGCTTTTCTTCCTCCAAGACCTATACTCCCGAGACAAGTCCTCTCGTGATAGACATACCGGACGAACCCGGCCTGTACTACTTTGGCTATTACAGCGGGATGGCCACTGTCGCGACTGGAGAACTGAAAGAGTGGAAGGTTCACTCGTCCGAAGATATGAAGGTGACCGCGCTCAAGCAGGTGCTCAGGTGCTATAAGGGGACCGAATGGGAGGACTGCGTGCGGGAGGAGCTTGCCAAGGCCCAGCAGGAGGCGAAGGAGCGCAAGGCGGCCAAACGGGAAAGGAAGTAGCGGCTGCCGGGTGTGCCCGGGCGGCGGGCAGGCACATACTAGACAAGCAGACTGAAACAAGAGAGCGTGCGGGAACAAAAAAGCCCCCGGCGGAGGAATCCGTCGGGGGCTTTCGCATGCAGGGGAGGCGTATCTGTGTGTGGGGAGAGAGCCGGGATGCAGGTCGGGGCCGCCCGGGAGACCATCAGGAATCCAGGACGGCATTTACAGGATGGATTGATTCCGCCCGCACTGAAGAAATACGGACGGGGTGCTGCGGCGGGACCTACTTGGTCTGGAAGTGGAGCCGCCTGTCGAGGGCGGAATAGACGCGCAGGAGG
>CAMJAJ010000238.1 GCA_946403565.1 uncultured Treponema sp.
GGAAGCAGTTACAGAAGCGGCTCAAGGTACTTGACTAAAATCCGCCAATCGTCTAATATAGTCCTACATTCCAGTTCAGCGGACGCTTTCCAGAGCGTTCCTGTTCTGTTCCCATACAATGCGGGGGTGGTGGAATTGGTAGACACGCTAGCTTGAGGTGCTAGTGGCGCGAGCTGTGCCAGTTCAAGTCTGGTCTCCCGCATCTTATAAGGCTGTAGCGATACAGCCTTTTTTTATGCCCTCCGCAGATGCCCCAGGAGGTTTCCATGAACCAGTCAGCTTTCGCCGCCGTCACGGACTACCGGACGGAGGTCGCCGCGCTCGTCACCCGTCTTGCCCCCCTTTCGGCGGAACTTGTCCGCCTGAGCACCGAGGCTTCCGCCCCGGACACGCCCCCCTACAGCCACGACACCCCGGTCGTCTACAACACGGCCTGGGACGGGATAACGGAGGCCGACGAGATAAAGCTCATCATCGTCGGTGACAACCCCGGCAAGGAAGAGCAGCTTGCCGCGCGGCGGGCCTACCTGGTGGGCCAGAGCGGCAGGGTGGCCGAAGGCTTCTTCCGCAGGAACCCCGCGCTGGGCATAGACTTCCGCAGGAATGCGCTGATCACGAACAAGACCCCGATACACACCGCCAAGACCAAGCACCTGAAGTACCTGGCCTCCAAGGGCAGTCCCGCCCTGGCCCAGGCCCTGCAGGAAAGCCAGCTGGAGATGGCCCGCCTGACCGCCCGCCTGCACCAGCGGCTCTTCGCGGAGGAGGGGACAAAGCTGTACCTGGTGGGCTACGCCGAGCTCAAGGGCCGTGGACTCTTCCTCCCCTACCGGGACGAGCTGCGTTCGGCCTACCGGCCACGCCCCGACGCATGGGACGCAGTGCTCGCCTTCCAGCACTTCTCCATGAACCGCTTCCTCATCGACCTCAAGGACCACATGGCCGCAGGCGGGGAGACGGACCTTGCCGCCGCAATCGGAAGCCTGGGCCGCCGCCACCGGGATGAAATCTGGGGCAGCCTCTAGGCGCCAGGTCATCTGTATTTACGAACGCCCCCGCTTGGCACCCGTATCCGGCCCTCCGAGTCCGCCCCCTGCCCCTGTCCGTACCAGCCTCTCTGCACCGGGCATCCGGAGTTAATCCGGCAGAAAAAGTATTTTTTTCAGAAAAATACCTTGACAGGCGAGGTATCATTATGTATTATGTATTTCAGCGAGGTGATAGCAGTGCTGAACTTTTCAGACATATTGAGGGGTTTGACGGACACGCTCATCCTTGTGCGACTTGCGGACGGTGACAGCTACGGCTATCAGATCAACAAGTCCATAAATTCCCTGAGCGAGGGGGAATTCGAGCTGAAGGAAGCGACGCTGTACACGTCGTTCCGGCGGCTGGAGGAAAAGCAGCTGATCGGCTCCTACTGGGGCGACGAGGCTTCTGGAGCGCGCAGGAGGTACTATGCCATAACCGAAAGCGGCAAGGAACTTCTGGAAGAGAACAGGCAGGACTGGACGAGGATCCAGACCCTGGTGGACAAGCTGATGTACAAACAGGAAATAAAGGAGGGCGAGTAGCCATGAACAGCAAGATCAAGAACTATGTGGACGTTCTTTTCAACGATGTGCCGATGAGCCGCAAAGCGGTGGAACTGAAGGAAGAGGTTCTTTCAAACCTGAACGAGCACTTCGAGGCGCACCTGACGGAAGGCAAGAGCGAGAACCAGGCCTACACGGAGGCCCTCGCGGACATGGGCGACATTGACGCGCTGCTGGAGTCGCTTGCCCCGGAGCGGGAGCTCAAGCCCCGGATTGAGGCATACCGGCAGAAAAGGGCCAAGAACATCGCCATCGCGGTCATGCTCTACATCATCGGCGCCCTGGTGCTGTGCGCCCCGCCCGCGATCTGCTCGGTGTTCTCCATCGGCAGCGAGGAAAAGGCCGGGGTCATCGGGTTCTGCCTGATGCTGCTGTTCGTGGCCGCGGCGACGGGCCTGATCGTCTACACCAACATGAGCGTCCCCCAGGACGTGGAGCCCTACCTGGAGCACAAGAAAAAGGATTTCAACACCTCCACCCCGAAGGGCCGCCTGTGGGCTTCCATCTCCAAGATCTACTGGCTGCTCGTGACGGTCATGTACCTGGGACTGAGCTTCGCCACCGCACGCTGGGAAGTCACCTGGCTCACCTGGCTCATCGCGGCGGCGGCCTGGCAGGCAATCCTGCTGTTCGCCGGTGCGAAAGACAACGAGGAAGACGCCGACTAGTACGGAGGGGAAGATGAAGCACAGAAACATATTGATAACGATATACCTGGTGGTGACGGTCATCTTCCTGGGAATAAGCTTCACCACCGAGGCCTGGGGAAACACCTGGCTGGTCTGGCTCATCGCGCCGGTGGCCTGGCAGGGCATATCGATCTTCTCCAGTAAGAAGGACGACCAGGAGGACAGCGAATGGCCGGACGAGCGAATGGCAGGATGAGGACATCATTTTCAAAAGTCCGCGGGGCTTAGTCCGCAGGGCTTTTGAAATTGCCTCGACTAACTATATGGAGTACTATAGATGAAAAGCAACAATATACTGGGAACGGTTTATCTGGCGATAGCCCTGGGGCTCATCGTCCTGCTCTCGACAGGACTCAGGGGCAAGCTTGACAGCAGGCTCAGCCACTTTTTCCCGACGGCGCCCGACCGGGATTGGGACGACGAGCAAAGCGGTGCGGCGGCAAACGCGGACTTCACCAAGGGCGAAGTCCATACCGTGGAAATCGAGCTTCA
Organism: uncultured Treponema sp.; assembly: GCA_946403565.1. The sequence goes on from CAMJAJ010000238.1 coordinate 2,777, forward strand.
GTCGCTGTCGCTGAAGATAGGACGGTCAAACGACGAGAAGGTCCACCTGGAGCTTGCCGGCACGGCGATGCAGGCATGCAAGTTCTCCAACCGGAGCGGAAAGCTTTCCGTGAAGGAGCATTGGAAAAAGACCGGCGACGGCAAGGTCATCGTGAGCCTTCCGGCCAGCTGGCAGGGCGACCTGGAACTGGAGAGCGTCTCCGGCTCGGTCAACATCCAGGACGTGAACCCCGACTCCATGGACATAGAGTCCGTTTCGGGCAGCGTCCTGCTCAAGAACTGCAACAGCTCCAAGCTGGAGGTGGAAGCCGTCAGCGGGAGCGTAAAGGCGGACGGGGCCTTTGAAAAGGTCCGCGTGGAGACCGTCTCCGGCAGCATCACGGTCACGACCTCCAGCCCGCTCAAGCACAAGAGCAACTTCGAAAGCCTCAGCGGGGCAATCACGCTGGGCATGCCCCGCAACGCCGGATACGCCCTGCACTTCGACAGCATGAGCGGCAGCTTCACCGATGAGATAACGGGCACGAACGGCAAGAAAAAGGTGGACTCGGTGAACGGGGACGGCAAGGTCTCCATCTCCGCCTCCACGTTGAGCGGCGCCATGAAGGTCCAGCAGTCGAATTAATTCGGATACCCCAGTTGCAAAAGCCCGCAGGGCCTTTGCTGAACCAGTTGCAAAAGCCCGCAGGGCCTTTGCTGAACCAGTTGCAAAAGCCCGCAGGGCCTTTGCTGAACCAGT
>CAMJAJ010000239.1 GCA_946403565.1 uncultured Treponema sp.
AAGAGGCTTAGTTAAATTAAAACGACATTAACACCAAAAGCAAAAACTAACGAAGATTCCCCCTGGCCGCTCTGGAAGGCGGCGGGGACCTTCGCTATAATGGGAGCTGCCCCGACGGACCCGCGCACCGCCGCATTCGGACGGATCCAAGGGGAGCTGACGCAAGATAAAAATGTGAGGAGGAGGCGACATGCCGCTCTATTCGGTCGGAAAGGTCATAAAGGAAGCCAGGGAGCGGCTCAGGCTCCTGGAAGGGGACCGCTATTCGCAGGAGAACGTCGCCTGGGGCATCTGCTCAGTGCCCACGCTTTCCAAGATAGAGAACTGCCTGCAGAATCCCCGGAAGAAGGTGATGGAGGCCCTGCTGCAGAAGCTGGACCTGCCGGTGGGCGTGTACAACGTGTCCGCGACGAGCGACGAGATACGGCGGGCGGAGATCGAATGCACCATCAAGTCCCGCGTGGCAAAGCAGGACTTCGACATAGCCGGCCTGCTGGAGGACTACCGCACCTGCTGCAGGAGCGAGATGGGGGTGCTGGAGGAACAGTTCTACCTCTACTTCAAGGCAATCCAGGTGGCCTGGGGGGAAAGGCAGCCGGCGGACCAGGTCCTGCCCATGCTGGAGCAGGCGCTCAAGCTCACGGTCGGGGACTTCAGCTTTGAAAGCGAGCAGTACCGCAGGTTCTACACGGTGGAGGAGCTGATGATTATGAACAACATCGCGCTGGAGGAATACACGCAGGAGGCCACGCGGGAACGGGCGGTGAAGCGGATGTACTTCCTGAAGGACTATTTTGAGAACGGCGGCATAGGCAACGAGGAGTGGATTCGGCAGTTCCCCGGCATACTCGTGAACCTGTCGAACTGGGAGGAGGACGCGGGCCACTACGACCGGGAGCTGGAGCTGGCCGAGCAGGGGGTCAGGATCTGCCTGGAGCGGAACAACCTGCGCTGCTTTGACCATCTGCTGTTCAACCGGGGGGTAGCCCTGGCCTACCTGGGCAGGCACGGGGAGGCAAAGAAGGTGCTCCTTTCGGCCCTGACGGTCATGCGGGCCGAAGGAAAGGAGGAAACCGCCGGACACTGCGGACGGGAGCTTGCCCGCCTGTTCGGCTACGACTTCTCCGGCTTCCTGGCGGAGGTCATGTAGGCCGGGAAGGGCTCCAGGGCAGCGGACAAAGGCCGACCCGCAGGGCTCCGGCAGGGACGGCCCGCCAGGACAAGCTTTTCCTCTCGAAATCCGTCTGTTTCCTTCAGAAGGGCTGAATTTATTGGAAAAAACTGAAAAAAGGCTTGATTTGGACGCAAAACAGAGTATAATGGACGGTTATGGAATCCACTAAGAATCTGTCTATAGTGACAATAGGCGTCGCGGTCCTGCTGGGGCTTGCGGCGGTTGCAAGCGGCTCACGGGCCATGTTCCACTCCGAAAGCGAAAAGGAGCTGACCCAGCTTGCGAAGATCCGGAGCCTTGGCTTTGACGCAAACCTGAACTCGGAGCTCAAGCTCGCAGAGCAGATGGCCATATCGCCGACCATCATCGAATACATGGAAAACCCGTCCGACCCCGCCCTGTACCGCCGGGCGCAGGGCGAAATCCAAGCCTTCCAGCAGAACTTCAAGGGAAAGAACACCTTCTCCATCTCAGACAACGACCTGCTCTACCATTCCAACGGCGAGGTCCTGTACACGCTGGACAAGTCCGACCCCGCGAACTCGTGGTTCCCGGCCTGCCTCGCGCTGGACCTCCCCTACACCTTCATGGTGAGCTACGACATAGCCCTCAAGAAGACCATGCTCTGGGTGGACGCCATCGTCCGCAACAGGGCGGGAACAGGAATCGGGCTCATCGGCACGGGAATCGAGCTGTCGGACTTCGTGGACCAGATGTACCACGAGGACCAGGCCGCCGAGATGTTCTTCTACAATGCCGACAAGGAGATAAGCGGGGCCAAGGACACCTCCCTGCTGGAGCAGCACGCCGTCATCACGAGCCAGCTGCCGGAGCTTGCGAAAACGGACCTGTTTCCCAAGGAGGAGGTGCGCTACAGCACGCTCACAGGGGAATACCTGCTCAAGCCCATCCCCTCCGTGGACTGGACGATGGTGCTCTACCGGCCCTTCACGCCGGAAACTTTCCTGGAGAACGCCGTCATCCCCTTCGCCCTCGTGCTGATCGTGGCGGTCATCGTCTTCATCGCCTACACGATGCACAGCCTGTTCAGGCCGCTCGGCGAGGTGCGGGACACGGTGCGGAACATCGCATCCGGCGACGCGGATCTGACCCGCAGGCTGGACACCGACATACGGACCCCCTTCAAGTCCATCCACGCCATCGTGGACGGCTTCAACGCCTTCATGGAGAAGATGCAGGGCATGGTGCAGGGGCTCAAGGCCTCGGGCAAGAGGCTTGACGAGGTCTCCGAGAACATGAAGAGCAGCGTCAGCTCCGTCTCCGAGTCCATGACCAGCATCCGCCTGAGCATTGACGACGTGCAGGAGCAGATCCACAGCCAGGCCGCCGGATTCGAGGAGACCTCATCCGTGGTCAAGGAGGTGGTCTCCAGCATTTCCACCGTCAACGAGATGATAGACTCGCAGGGCAGGAGCATACACGACTCGTCCGCCGCGATTGGCCAGCTGGTCAAGAGCATCGAGCAGATAAGCGGCTCCATGGAGACCATGGCGGCCTCCTTCTCGCTGCTGGACAAGGAGGCCCAGAGCGGCATGGCCAAGCAGGAGCGGGTGAACGAGCGCATAGCCCAGATAGACCAGCAGTCCCAGATGCTGCAGGAGGCCAACATGGCCATCGCGGCGATCGCCGAGCAGACCAACCTCCTGGCCATGAACGCCGCTATCGAGGCGGCCCACGCCGGAGAGGCAGGAAAGGGCTTCGCGGTCGTCTCCGACGAGATCCGCAAGCTGTCGGAGACTTCCTCCAGCCAGTCCAAGACCATCGGCGACCAGCTCAAGAACATACAGGACAGCATCGGCGAAATCGTCGCCGCCTCGCAGGAGTCCAGCGCGGCCTTCTCCGGCGTGTCCAGCAGGATCCACGACACGGACAGCCTCGTGCGCTCCATACGCCAGTCCCTTGAGGAGCAGAGCTCCGGCTCCCGGAGCATCATCGACTCCCTCTCCACGATGGACCGGAACACGACGGACGTGCGGAACGCCTCCACGAAGATGGCGGAAGGAAGCCGCCAGGTGCTGGACGAGATGAACCGCCTGCGCGATTCCGTGGGGGCCGTCCGCGAGAGCATGGCGAACATGTCCGACAACGCGCAGCAGGTCGTCAAGAGCGGCGGCCACCTGGACGAGAGCGTCGCCCAGATGGACAGCACGGTGACCCAGTTCGGAAGCGACATCGGCCGCTTCAAGACGGAAGGGTAAGGACTTCCCGAGCCTGCATGGGGAGCCCGTTTCAAAAGTCCAGCGGACTTTTGAAACAGGCTCCATTGTATTTTCCATACATCTCTGCTAAAATGTGTAGCTATGGAAAC
>CAMJAJ010000240.1 GCA_946403565.1 uncultured Treponema sp.
CCTTGCCCCAGACGGTGATCTTCTTCCCGCGCTGGAGAACCATGTGGTCCTGCCAGTAGGCGGACACCGCCAGGTCGCCCGCCGACGCCATGCCCGCCGCCAGTGCGACGAGCGCCATTCCGAGCCATGTCTTGTGTTTCATGTTTTTTTCCTTCGTTTTGCGTCCGGGCGTTTTCCCGTCCCGCGGTGCGTTATACTACGCCAGAGCCCGCACCGCTGGGAACCCTCCGACTGGAGGGTGGAAAAAGCAGGCCGCGTTGTGGTAGACTACGCGGTATGAAACCCACGACACGCAAGAACCCGGCTTCCGCCGCCCGCGCGAAGTCCGCATCCCTGACCAGCACGTAGTCCGTGTCGTAGGTGGACACCGCGAAAAGCCCGATGCCCCCGTCCGCCAGAAGCCCCGTAATCCGCGAGAGGATTCCGACCAGGGAGAAGTCCAGCGTCCCCGCGACGCGGAAGGCACGCCATCCGTCCTCACGCGCGATGGTACCCGGGGGGACTTCCTCCGTCCTGCAGACGAGCGAGAGCTCCTTGTCCGTCCTCGCGGCAAAGAAGAAGCTGTAGGGGCGAGACAAGGCCCCCGCCCCGGCAATCTTGCAGACGGAGAGCGCATACGGAAGCCTTTCAAGCGTCATGGCTGCCCGCCCTCAATCCACTGGCACATCCCCGCGCCATGGTCGCCTTCGGGCCGCACGATAAAGCCGAACTTTTTGTAGAAGTCCTCCTTGCCCTTGGCGGACATGAGGCTGACCATCACCTTGTGGCCGGGTTTCAGTATGCTTTTGATGCAGGCCATCGCGTCGTCCATCAGGGCGCGGCCGAGCCCCTGCCCCTGGCATTCCGGACGGACAATCACGTCGGCGATGTAGACGACGTAGCCGTGGTCCCAGAGCACGCGGAGGAAGGCAATAAGCTTCCCCTCCTTCCGGAAAGAGCGAAGGTAGGTCGTGTGCCTGATTCCCTCGGCGGCCTGCTCCAGCGGGAACACTCCCCAGCCCACGAGCTTCCGCATCTCCATGTATTCTTCCGCCGTCACGTAATCCGTAATCTCGTATTCCATCGCCCTATTATGCCAGCATGAGCCCGCTTTGGCAACAGGTCACTGTTTCCCCAGCAGGGCGGCAACCTTGTCCAGAATCAGCAGGTCCGCCGGGAGCCATCTGACCGACCGCAGGGTCTCCCCGGAAAGCCATGCCGCGCTCTCGTGCTCAAGCAGCTCCGGCTCCCCGCCCGCAAGGGAACAGGCATAGCAGCGCATGGAAAGATGGAAGTCCGGGTAGTCGTACTCTATCGTGCCCAGATACTCCCCTACCTGTATCTGACAGGCAAGCTCCTCCCGTATCTCGCGCTCAAGGGCGGCCTCGGGCGATTCTCCCGGCTCCACCTTGCCGCCGGGGAACTCCCACCAGCCCTTCCAGTCCCCGTAGCCCCTCTGGGTCGAGAGCACCTGCCGCCCCGCGTCCGCACCCTCCCTGAGTATGATTGCCGCGACGACGCTGATTGTCTTCATGCCGAACCTCCTTCAGTTTCATACAGGCGCAAGAGACTCCGGGCCCTGCGCCTCAGCTCCTCACGGACATGGGGCGGCGAAAGGCATTCGCATTTGTCCCCGAAGCCCAGGAGCATATCATAGTAGTAGTCCCGCTCAATGAACGGATACGCCACGCGGTAATATCCTTCCCCGTCCGGCACAACGCGGTCATAGGAACAGAACTCCAGCACCCTGTCAAGGATGGACTCGTGTATGCGGAGCTGGATTGTCACCTGCATGCGCTCCGCCGTTCCCTCGAAGTCAAGGACGGGCTTCTCATATTCCCTCGGGGTAAAGCGTTCCTCCAGCAGCCTCAGTTCCGTCATCCGCGACAGGCGGAAGAGGCGGAAGCCGTTCCTGACCCGGCAGAACGCCTGGACATACCAGCTGCGCCCCTTGAGGACGAGCTGGCACGGCTCCGCAGTCCGCTCCGTCCTGACGCTGTGACCGTCGATATAGGAAAAAGAAATCAGTTTGCTTTCCTGCAGGGACTTTTTGACAAGCTCCAGCGCACGGGTGACGCTGCCGCTCCCCATCCACGGATTCAGGTCTATGAGGATTTGGCCCGCCTTGAGCTCAACCGCCCGGGCCTGCTCCGGAGGGACGAAACTCCTTACCTTTGCAAGCGCACGGTCCGCCTCCTTGCCGTGGACGAGGCCCGAAAGATTCGTCAGGCCCGTCAGAAGGGCAGAAAGCTCGTCCGCCGAGAAGACCTTCTTGTCGAGCTTGTACTGCGGCATAATCTCGATGCCGCCGCCCGTGCCCGACGTGGCGCGGACGGGAACGCCCGCCATGCCGATGGCCTCGATGTCGCGGTATATCGTGCGCGGGGAAACCTCAAACAGGTCCGCAAGCTCCCGCGCGCTCACCCGCTCTTTTTCCAAGAGAAGCATGATGATGCCGACAAGACGATCAATTTTCATCCGCAAAAAACTTCCGCCCGAATTTTATATTCTTGCCATACAGTTGTCAACAATCAGGCGCTAGCATGGGCAAAGACAACTGCGCCGCCGTCTGCCATGCGGATGCGAACGGCGACGAATGTACAGGAGGAAGCTATGTTTACGATGTATGTGTATGTGCTTGACACCCTTGCGGACTGGGAAACCGCCCCCGTCATGGCCGAACTGAACTCACGGCGTTTTTTCAGGAAGGGAGCACCGGAAGTCGCCGTAAAGACGGCCGGCCTCTCAAGGGAACCCGTCAGGACGCTGGGCGGACTGTCAATCATCCCCGACTGCGTGCTGGACGACATCGCGCCGGATGACAGGACGCTGCTCCTTCTGCCGGGCGCGGACAGATGGGCCGAACCGGAGCACGCCGCCGCCATCGGGAAGGCCGGGGACCTGCTTTCCTGCGGAGGAATCGTCTGCGCAATCTGCGGGGCAACGGTCGCGCTGGCACACGCGGGAATGCTGAACGACCGCCCGCACACGAGCAACGGCAGGGGATTTCTGGAAACATTCTGCCCGAACTACACGGGGCAGCACCTGTATGTCGATGAGCCCGCCGTCGCGGACGGGAAGCTGATTACCGCTGCGGCCACGGGAGCCCTGCCGTTCGCGCGGAAAATCATCGAAAAGCTCGGCGTGTTCAGCCCCGAGACGCTCGAGGCGTGGTACGCCTATTTCAGCAGCGGCAGGCCGGAGCACTTCTTCGCGCTGATGCGGAGCGTGCAGGCTTTCAACCGAGGAAATACCGCTCCCCCTCGCTGCGGATAAGGCCCTCGGCAAGAAGGTCCGCCGCAGCCTTCTCAAGGCGGTCCACGTCGATGCCCTCGTCCGCACTGATGTCCCCGAGGTTCAGCCCTCCTTTCTGCCGGGACAGCTGGCGGAGAATCGCACCCCGCGCCTCGCGGAGGGAACCTCGGAAGGCCGACTGCCGCGCATAGGACGCACTTCTACGGGAAGGATTCGCCACCGTCTTCTTGAGATGCGCGCCGTAATCCATCAGCGCGTAATACCAGG
>CAMJAJ010000241.1 GCA_946403565.1 uncultured Treponema sp.
GCGATCATGTCGACGAAGGAGGGGAACACCTGGAGGATGAGCAGGCTCATCATCAGGGACTTCTTGAACACGAACTTGAAGCGGGAGAACACGTAGGCGCTGATGGACGAGATGATCACCGTCAGCAGCGTGGTCCACAGGGCAATCACCAGCGTGTTGCTGAACCAGAGCCAGTACTGGGTCTGGGTGAACAGGTAGGTGAAGTGCTTGGCGGTGAAGCCGTCCTTGAAGGGCACGATGTTCATCGCGGCTATGCCGTTCCCCGGGCTGAAGGCCCCGCTCACGGTGTAGACGAGCGGGTAGAAGACCAGGAATGAAATCAAGATGAAGATGATGTAGGTGACGGCCTGGCTTAGGGTCTCGCCCGCAGAGAAATTCTTTTTCATACCTCCCCCTCCTTGTAGGCCCGTGTCTGCATGAACTGGTAGACCGCGAATGGCGCGAGCACCAGGAAGATGAGGACCGCTATGACCGAGGCGTAATTGTACTTCATCAGCGTAATCGTCAGCTTGTAGATCCAGGTCACGAGCAGGTCAGTGCCGCCCGCGCTCGTGGTCGTGCTGTCGGCGACGGCCGGGGTTCCGCCCGTCAGGAAGAAGATGGCGCCGAAGTTGTTTATGTTGTGGGTGAAGCTCATGATGATGAGCGGCATGGTCTGGTAGAGGACGAGCGGCAGCGTTATCTTGTGCAGGATCTGCGTGTTGTTTGCGCCGTCTATGCGGGCGGCCTCGTAGAGGTCATCGGAGATGGCGGTCATGGTTCCGGTCGTCAGCATCATGAAGTAGCCGAAGCCCGCCCAGAGGTTCAGCACGACGCACATCACCTGCGCGAGCAGGGGGTTGGACAGCCAGGGGATGGTCCCGTCCAGCAGGCCCAGGGCCTGGAGCGTCCGGTTGACGATGCCGAACTTGCCGTTGAGCATGTTCTTCCAGACGAGCATCGTTATGACCGAGGGGACGGCATAGGGCAGGATGAAGATGAACTGGAACACGCCCTTGAAGTGGATCCTGCTCTGCTTGAGCGTTACCGCGACGAGCAGGCCGCCGAAGTAGCAGGTGAACGTGGAAAGCACGCCCCAGATGAGCGTCCAGGCGGCTACGCGGACGAAGCCCTTGGACCAGTTGGTTCCGCCGCCCATCAGTTCCTTGAAGTTCTGCACGCCCACCCAGTCCACGGTGTTGTTCGGCGTGATGTGGTCGGGGGCGGAGTAGTTGGTGAAGGCGACTGCCACGGAGAAGACCAGCGGCACCACGACGAAGACCAGCAGCATGACCACGCAGGGGGCGAGGCCCAGCAGGGGGAAGGCGTTGTTGGCGGTTTCGGCAAGGCCCTTCCGGGGGAACCGCCGTATCCGGCAGTATTCCCGGTAGGACTTCTTCGCGCTCTTCACGGAGATGACGTAGACGGCGATGAAGATGGCGATCAGGGCGAGCGTCAGTATGCCGTCAATCAGCATGAAGATGGAGTTGCTGCGCTGCTTTACGGGCAGGTTGGGCTGGGGAAAGCCCAGGGTCACCAGGTCGTAGAGCTTTTTCACCGTGAAGGGGATGAGGACCAGGAAGAGGACTTCCAGCGCGGCGTAGGCCGCCCCTTTGACCCGTTCCTTCAGGTACAGGATATGTGATAGGCCCATGAAACAGGCCGCGGTCCGCGTGACCTTGGCCTCGGAGCTTCCGTCGGTGTTCAGCATCGTTTCCTCCCGGCATACGGCGGCAAAGAGGTCAGGTACGCGCGGCCCGGGGAATGCCGCCCTTCCCCCAGGCTTTTCCCAGTAAAAACAACACGCGCAAGGCGTGGTGCTGTGGGCTTACTTCTTTATGATGGCCGCGTCGCAGGCGTCAAGCTCCGCCTTCACGTTGGCACCGTTCCAGATGTTCTTGGAGGTGTTGCCCATCGTTTCCCAGAACGCGCCCATCTCGGGAATGGACGGCATGGGGAAGGCGTAGTCCAGCTGCTTGAGGAAGCCGGATATATATTTGCTGGAGACGGTCGTGTTGATTGACGGCATGGCTCCCGTCAGGTCAAAGCGCAGCTGCTGCATCTCGGGGGAAATCAGGAACATGGCGAAGTCGGCGGCCTCCTCGGGGTGGTCCGAGTACGCGCTCACCTGCATGGAGCGGGTTCCGCTGAATGAGGCGGACGGCGTGCTCTCGCCGGGAAGGGAAGGCAGGGGGGCCACGCCGAAGTCAAGGCCCGCATCCTCGAAGGGGCGGACGTTCCAGAGTCCGGTGATGTGCATGGCGGCGTTTCCAGACTGGAAGGCGGCATCACAGGCCGAGGTGGAAAGGTCGTCAGCCTCCACGTTGAGTATGGAGCGCAGGGACTGGAAGAACTTCATGCCGTCGACGGCGGCATCGGTGTTCAGGTAGGACTGGGAGGTGTCCGTGCCGGACTTGCCGAACAGGCGGTTTCCCTTCTCGGTCGTGAAGATTATCGTGTAGTAGCCGTTGCCCACGTCCATGATGAAGCCGTACTTGCCGGAATTTTTCGCGTTGAAGGACTTGACCCAGGCGGACAGGTCTTCCCATGTCTTGGGGACTTCATTCTCGCTGATGAGCGCCTTGTTGTAGAAGAGCGCATAGGTCTCCGCGCTGACGGGGTAGCCGTACATGGTGCCGTTGTAGGTGAGCGCCTGGGAGCAGGCTCCGAGCACGGAAGCCTTGACCTTGTCGGGGCTGGCGGTCGCAAGCACGTGTCCGCCGGTCACCAGTTCGCCCAGCTTGTCGTGGGGAGCGGCGAAAAGGTCAGGGCCGACACCGGCAGGGCCGTCAAGCGCAATCTGGCCGGAAGCGTCGCCCAGCTCCACGTTGACGAATTCGACCGTCACGTTCGGGTGCAGCTTGGTATAGGCCTCTCCGGCCTGCTTGATGAATTCGTCCGGTCCCTGCAGGGACTCCCAGACGACGAGCTTCACCTTCTCGGCCGGGGCAGAACCGCCCGTGGGCGTCTCGCCGCCGGAAGTGGGTTCTCCCTTCTTGCCGCAGGAGATGAAAGCGAGGGCGAAGGCGGAAAGGGCCGCCGCAGTCAAAACAAGATTCCTTTTCATAAGACAAAACCTCCAGATGCCGCTGTTGGGCTTAGGGAAAAGCCCCTAGGGCTATTCCTATATTATACCACCGTCTGGAGAATCCGTCAAATCATTTGTTCAAAAAGAGGGGGGCTGCGGCCGGTACCCGGTCATAAACGGGGTAGCTGGGGGCGGACTAACGGGGACACCGCGCCTTCTTCTGCTCCCCCTGGCTGTTGCGCTCCCAGAAGACGCCGTCCCGGTATCCCTGTATCTCCCTATCCGAGTCTGCCCGGCGCAGACGCTTGGCGGCGTACAGGCAGTACTCCTCGTTCAGCTCTACCCCGCAGTACTGGCGGCCCAGCTTCTTTGCAACGACGGCGGCGGTTCCCGAGCCCAGGAAGGGGTCAAAGACCATGTCGCCCGGCCTGGACGAGGCGAGGATGAGCTTGG
>CAMJAJ010000242.1 GCA_946403565.1 uncultured Treponema sp.
TTCAAGGGCATCTCGAATTGCCAGCGCAGCTTCAAGGCTATTGCCAGCGCAGCTTTTCGAGCTTCCCTCAAGTGTATTACGAGGAATGTGATGAGAAAAACGGTTTTTCTGGGGCTTCTGGCCCTCCTTCTGGCTGCCCCCATCTTTGCGGGCGAACGGCTTTCAGACTACACGCTTCAAAAGTACCAGGATTTCACCGGCAACAGGATCCGGTGGACCTGCATCACCGACAACAACGTGATTCTGTCCGAGATAGATGCGTTCATCGACGAAGTGTACCGGGACCTGCCGTACAAGGCCCTGGATTACGAGCAGGAGAAGCTCTTCTGGGAGAGCAACTACAAGGTGGAGACCTTCTGCTACATCTTCGCGACCGAGGGCCTGGACCTGAAGGAGGTGCGGCTGTCGCTGAAGTCCCAGATGCAGAAGGACGAGGACTTCATCTCCTCCCATGAGAAGATGAAGGGGGCCAACGGCGGCGTGGCTCCCCAGATGTACATCCTGACCGCCGACGTCATGTCCTGCTACATGAGCTTTTCGGTCGCGTCCGCCATGTTCCACGGCATGCGGGTCAAGAACCTCTACGCGCTCGCGCTCAAGAAGAATTCCACCCTGTGGAACGCGAACACCGGGATGGGCCAGTGGCTCTACTACGCCCCGGGCATCTTCGGCGGCGGGCTCAAGAAGTCCTCGCGCTTCTTTGAGTCGGCCTACAACGTGTCGGCCGGAAGCCGCTGGGACCGCTTCTTTACGAGCGTCTACCTGTCGCAGGTGCGCTTTGAGGAGGGGGATTCCGCGGGCTGCGCCAAGTACCTGGCCGAAGCCGAGGCCATCAGCCCCGAAAGCCATCACGTGAAGCTGGTCAGGCGGCAGAACGCCAAGGGCGTCTCCCTCTTCTACTACAACCGCCACCGCACGGGAATCGACGAGAACGACGACCCCAACGCGACCGAGCTGGAGTAGGTCGTGCTCTCGTCCCGGTGGTCCCACCGGGGCTTGTGCTTTCCCTTGACAAAACGGGCCTCCTTGTCGATAATGGGTGGTTAGGGGGGGTAACAACAGTTCTACGGTTGTATGCGCACCCGCTCCCCGCCAAAGGAGAAGCTTTACTATGAAAAAAAATGTGTTCCTCAGCTGCCTGTCTGTAGCCGTGCTGGCCCTTTCCTTCTTTGCCCTTGCGTCCTGCGACAACTGGAAGGATGGCTGGGAAGACGAATGGAGTCCGGAGGACAACTATCCGGCGCGCTCTTTTGTGTCTCCGTTCTATATGGGTTCCAGTGAAGGAATGGTGGCAACGAATCCCATCAAGTGTTCATGGACCGGCGGCAATTTTTCGTCGGTGAAAGAATTCGCTGCAAGCGACAGGGTTACCTCTGAGTTCCTGGACATAGAGACGGCCTATACCTGGTGGACGGAGCCTGCCAGCGTGCCGGGATTCTCTTTGAGCGTGAGCGCGGACACGAAGAAGTGTGACTTCGTGGTGACGAGCGCTTCGCTGGTGGAAGGCAGCAAGTTCAAGGTGTGGGGAAAGGAGACGAAGGCTCCTGCAGGAACCTTCGGAGGCGTCGATCCGGTGACGGGAAAATCGGTGTCTGATGAAGAGGCTCGTAAGTTCTCGTATTCGTATGTTGTCAGGAATGGAGGTATCCATTTTGATGACTAGAGGGCAGCTCTAGCTGTCCTTGCGGCCCGGCGTGGGCTGCTCCCGGCGGGCTTAAGGCCGCCTTCGCAGTTTCCCCATTGCCTGAAGCTAAAGGAACATCGCCATGTAATGGGGGATGGTGCGCTTCTTGCCCGCTATGCCGGCGTTGCCGCCCGTCAGCTTGTAGCCGTACTTCGTTCCCTCCTTCTTGAGCAGGGTGTCCAGCGATGACGTGTCGCCTTTCTTTGCCTTCACCTCCAGCGGGACCACGGAGCAGTCCCGCTCTATGAGGAATTCAACCTCGCTTGAGCTGTCGTCCCGTTTGAAATAGTAGAGGGGATAGTTCTTCTTTATCAGGAAGTCGGCGATGAGGTTTTCATAGATTCCCCCCTTTGCACTGCCGGCAAGCGAGTCCGTGAGCAGTGCCTGCTTCATCTCGTACCCGTACATGCAGACGAGCAGCCCTATGTCGTTCATGTAGATCTTGAACTGATCCGGCCGCACGTATGCGGCGAGGGGAAACTCTGGGGGAACCACGTTGCAGCAGTAGCGCACCAGATTGGCATCCCGCAGCCAGTCAAGGGAGTTTGCATATTTCCGGGCAGTGCCACCCTTTTCGATTTCCCCGTATTTGAACTTCGTGTTGTCCTTTGCCAGCTGGCGCGGAATGGAAAGGTAGCAGTTGCGGGCCTTTGGTTTGTCGGCCGTGGGGGCGTACTTGGCGATGTCACCCAGGTAGTCGTCCAGGATTTTCTGCTGCTCCTCATGGACCAGGTTGTAGTTGTTGGAGCTCAGGAACACGTTCACGACGGCCGGCATCCCTCCCACCACCATGAATTCCCGGAGGTACTTCTGCATGACGCTGTTGGTGGAAGCATCTACTGCCGTCAGCTTCTCAAAGCTGTCCCGGAGCGATGCTATGGCCTCCCCCTGTATGCCGAGCGCCCACAGGAACTCCTCGAAGTCAAGCGAGTGCATCTCGTACTGCCGCTCGTAGCCGACGGGAATGGACGAGACATCCTTGTAGTTTATGCCAAGGAGGGAACCGGTCGCGATGACGTCGAAGCTGTCGTCCTGTGCAAGGAATTTGAGCGCGGTCCGAGCCTGGGGGCAGGCCTGGATTTCGTCAAGGAAGAGGAGGGTCTTGTGCGGTACGAACCTGACGCCGGGCATGCGGAGGCTGATTTCCCTGATGAGGTTGGGGACGTCAAGGTTCCCGTCAAAGGCTGCCCGCAGCTCCGACTGGCTTTCAAAGTTCAGCTCTATGACGTTTTCATAGTTGTTCCGGGCGAATTCGCGGACGGTGAAGGTCTTGCCGATCTGCCGCGCACCCTTTATGAGCAGGCACTCGTTTTTCTTCGTGTCCTTCCATGATTCCAGAAATGCAGTGGCTTTCCTTTGCAGCATAGCTACAGTATGCAGATTTTTAGATATGTTTCAATGGGGCTGATGCATATTTTTAGATGTATTTTGGGGTGGCTGATGCAGATTTTTAGATGGGTTTTAGGGCGCCCGATGCATATTTTTAGAGGGTGGCCGTCCCAGCAGCCTCAAAGGCCCGGCGTGGGCTGCTCCCTGCGTGGGCGGCCCCCGGCGGGCTTAAGGCCGCCTTCGCAGTTCCCCCATTCTGGCGGTCCCCCCATTGCCAAAAGCTCGCGTAAAAGGTAGAATTGCTTCCACTTGCTACTAACAAGACTACCAAGACAACAAGAGGATTTACTATGAACGAAGCAATCGAGACCTTGAAGGCCAGGGGATTTTTCAACCAGTGCACTGACGTGGACGCGCTTTCCG
>CAMJAJ010000243.1 GCA_946403565.1 uncultured Treponema sp.
CGGAGGCCCGGTAGTCCACGACCTCCTCCGGCGTGCGGCAGATCCTGAGGGGGGCGGTGACAAAGCCCAGGCCCTTGAGCCAGGAGAGCTTTCCCTCCTCGTCGGCATAGGGCTGCTCGCCCTCCGTGGCCCACACGTCGTAGGCCATCAGCGTCAGGTGCTCGCTCCCGCTGCCGTCCTTGCGCTTCATGAGCCCGTTGGCGGCGTTGCGGCAGTTGGCCTTGTCCGAGTAGAACTTCCGGTGCACGGCATGGGTCATGATGACCTCCCCGCGGATGCCTCCGGTGAAAGGAGCAAGGCCGCCGTCAGGGAGGCGGAGCTCGGTCCTGACGCCCTGCATCTTGACCGCGTTCGCGGTGATGTCGTCGCCCACGCTGCCGTCGCCCCGGGTCACGGCCCGGACCAGGCGGCCCGCGGCGTACTGGAGCTCCAGGCTCGCCCCGTCCAGCTTGTATTCCACCAGGTACTCGTCATAGCGGTGCTTGGCCGCCCAGGCGTAGAACTCCTCCGGGCTTGCGGCCTTCTCCTGGCTGCCCATCGGCATGACGTGGGCCGCCTTGGCAAAATTGCCGCTGTCCGCGCCCACCCGGTGCAGGATGGGGTTGGCGGGGTCCAGGGCCTTCAGCTCGTCCCAGAGGGCATCGAATTCCGCGTCGCTGACCTCGCCCTCGCCGTCGTAATATGACTTCTGGTAGCGGGTGATCAGGGCCACCAGCTCCTGAATCCGGTCCGTGCCGCTCGCCATCAGTCGCCGTCCCTCAGGAAGTACAGCTCCCGTATCGTCCTGTCCGCATCAAGGCCCTTCTGTTCGAATTTCGTCCGGGGCCGCCACTCCTGGTGGGGGGCGAAGCCAGAATAGCTGTTCGTAAGGCCGTCGGTGGCCGAAAGCTCCTCCAGCGCGGACTCGGCGTACTCCTCCCAGTCGGTCACGAAGTAGAGGTAGCCCCCCGCGATGAGCTTGGAGGCAAGGAGGTCGGTATGGGGCCGCTGCATGAGCCGCCGCTTGTGGTGCTTTTTCTTGGGCCAGGGGTCGGGAAAGAAGATGTGGAAGGCCTCGATGGAGCCGTCGGGAATCATGGTCTCGAGCACCTCTATGGCGTCGTGCTCGATGATGAAGAGGTTCTTGAGCTGCCGCTTCTTTATCTCGCCCAGGAGCCTGCCCACGCCGGGGACATGCACCTCTATGCCCAGGTAGTTCATGTCGGGATTCTCCGCGGCAATCTGGGCGGTCGCCTGCCCCATGCCGAAGCCCACCTCGATGGTGACGGGGTTCGTGTTCCCGAAAATCTCCGCAAAGTTGAGCGTCCTGTGCTCAAAGGGAACGCACCAGACCTGCTGCAGCTCCTCGTAGTGGCGCCGCTCGCTCTCGGTCATCCGTCCTGCCCGGATCACATAGGTGCGGACGGGCCGCTTGAAAAATCCCGCAAGGCCGTCTTCCTGGCCGTCGGACTCGTCGGCAGGACCGTCTATGGGAACGGAATCGTCGGAGGCGGAGGGGGTCTCCTCCTGCTCCATGCAACGTGCATTGTCGCTTTCTTCTGACACTTTCACTCCTTACTTGTATGGGAACCTCGAAAAACTTCAGTTTTTCGAGGTAACTCTGAAAATGCGATGTCGTAAGTCGCGCTATTATAGCGACTTACGACTCGGCGGCATCCTCTAAAAACCGCTGAAAGCGAGTTTTTAGAGGTGCCCGTATGCTATCGAGCGCGCTCCAAAGGCCGGTCACCTTTGAAACTGCCGCTCTCGTATACTACCAGCAGCCCAGCACCGCATCCTATTGGATCGCCCTATAGGGGAAAAGGCATACGGTGGCCCCGTCGGGGGAAACGCAGCAGAGCCTCCTGCCGCTCATATTCTTCCGCGCCAGCTGTGCATCAATATCTTTATCCATTTCGGCGAAAATTTCAAGGCATCCGCCCTTGTCAAAGTAGGCGTAGCGGCGGACCAGGCCGGCGGCGGCCAGCTCCTCCTCGGAGGAGGAGCCGAACGACTCCATGCCCGCGTCGTAGGACAGCGTGAAGGGCAGCTCCGCGCTGCCGCCGTAGAAGTCCGAGATGGTGACCAGGTAGCTGGAGGCCCGCACGCGCTCCGACGGGGCCGGGGAAAAGGCCGCATAGAAGAGGTCGTCGCCCGCCTTGCTGACGGCCGTGCTCTGCCAGCGCAGGGAGGCCGCCTCGTCGTACAGGCCCATCGCCCTCACCCCGTCGCAGCCCTCGGTCCTGACGAAGACGAAGAGGTACTGCTCGGCCTCGCTGCCGGAGGAAAAATCATAGACGACATGGGGCTCCACGGAAACGACGGCAAGCCCGCCCCCCTTGCAGGAGGCGCACAGGAGGCTGACGGCGGCCGTTGAGAGGAAGAAGGGCAGGAGGGCTTTTTTCCTCATGAAAAGTTGAACTTCATGTTGATGACCGTGAGGTCGCTCGATGAGAACTGGTTTACGATGGACTCGAACTTGACCCCGACCTTCTTGCAGGCGTCGTCAAGGTAGGACATGTAGTACAGTCCCAGGCCCGTGTCCCCGTCGTCCTCCATCTGCTTGTAGAAGTCAACGATGGAGGTCTTGTTGGTGTTGGCCGCCATCTTGCTCTCGATGTCGTCCTTGACCTCCTGGAACTCGTCGGCCTTGTTGTAGAGGGTTATGTTCAGGGTGCCGCGCTTTCCGATGGCGGTGGAGCTGCCTCCGATCTTCCAGGAGAGGAACACGAGCTCCTTCTTCTGCACGAGCTGGTTGATTATCTTGGTACGGATCTCCTGGTCGTAGACCAGGGTCTCGGAGTTGTCGATTCCCTTGTAGAGGATGTTCGCCTCCTTGCGCATGTTCGTGTTCTCGCAGTTCAGCGCAAGCTCCATGATCATCAGGGAGATGTACTCGGGAATCTTGGACTTGTTCATGTACTCCCTGAGCGTCGTGCGGAGGATGGAGAGCATGGCGTCGAAGCCGTTCTTCTTGTAGAACATCGTGATGATGTACCAGTTCATCAGGCTCAGGCGGTTCAGGAACTTCTCGGTCATCAGGAGGTAGACGTTCTTCTCCTCGGGGGAGTACTCGGAGTTGTCCATGATGGACTTCCACACCGGGTCCAGTATCAGCTGGCGGCACTGCTGGATGACGTTGTCCTTTATGGCGAGGTGCTTGCGCAGCTGCACGTCGGGAATCCTCGTCTGCTCGTCAATCAGCTGGCGGGGGTTCTGCCGGTTGTGGATGCGCACGCAGTCGCACTTTATGAGCCCCTCGTATATCTCGCGGTCAAACTGCTGGTAGAGGATGGAATAGACGATGATCTTGGACAGGTCCATGATGTCCTGCCGGTGTGAGACGAACTCCGGCATGGAGATCTCTATCTTGGAGATGTAGTCCACCAGAATCATGTTCTGGATGGACGCAGGGGAGAAATGGGTGAGGCTTATTCCCTGGGCGTCGGC
>CAMJAJ010000244.1 GCA_946403565.1 uncultured Treponema sp.
GGAGTGCCGGGCAGCGATGTGATGTGCAGCAGTACGCCGCTGTTTCTTTCCATATATATAGCACCTTTGTATGTATGGGCCGCCGCCAAACCGGCAGGCCGCCCGGGATTACGCTCCCATTCTAGCATTAAACGCCGTAAAGCTCAAACCCTCCCAAGGCGGGGGCGGGCAGCCGCAGGCGGACACGGCCCATACCGCCCTAACCGCACGGCCTGGGCGGGAACAGCCTCGGCAGGCATGCAGGACGGGGGCGGGCGTACCGTCACACGAACCTGAACATCTGGACCAGTTCTTTATCCTCCTTTGAGAAGGTGGTGTTTCCAAGCAGCGAGAAGCCACATCGCTCATAAAAGCGTATCAGCTTCTCGCACGGCTCGCATTCAAGGAACGCCGTCTTGCCGCTAGACAGGGAGAAGATGGTCTTTATGCACTTCAATGCGGAATTCATCAGCTCCTTCCCGTCTATAGAGGCAGATGCCTCGGAGAAGTTTCGGCCGAACTGGGCAAGGAGGACGGCGGGGAGCTTGTAACTCTCTGTTTCTGCATCGAAGCTGCCAAAGCGGCGTATCGTCTTTTCCTGCATCGAACTCAAGATGCAGCCCTTTATCGTCAGCATCTTCAATGCAAGGGTGAAATAGCCCAGCAAATCAACCCCGTCTGTTGATCGCACCAAATACGTCGAAGATGTGGAGAGCTTGAAAGATTGCACGGCCTTTGTCTTCAAGAATGCTTCCACATCTTTATTCTTGGAGACAAAGGGGTCCGCGATGCAGTTGAAAAGCCATTCGCCATCCGGCTGGTCCAGGAATTTACTTAGGAGAATTACTTCCATATACCTTTCTTAACTTCCTGAAGAATTCTTCGTCCTGTTCCTGGGTCGACATGACTGCGGCGGGCTTCTCCAGCTTGGGAGGGTTGCGCAATGACTCCTCGAAAAGCCTCATGAACGCATTCGCCTCTTCCCGGCTATTCAGCGCGAATTCCTTATGTATGCTTGATGTAGCCATAGCATGCCTCCTTTCTTCAATACTATAGCATATCGCACCCGCTGTCAAATTCGCCCCGCCGGACAAAATGCTTGCACCCGCCCCAAAAATGATGTATCTTATGAGGAACGAACGGTATGAGAGCTAGGATTTTAGACGGAACGAAGAACGTTTTTGACGCGGAGTGCGATGACGGGCAGGTGCGGAGCTGCGCCATCAAGGGCAAGGTCCTCAAGTCCGACAGCCCCTATTACAACCCACTCGCCCCGGGCGACATCGTGAACCTGGACGACAGCACGCTGGAGGAAGGCAAGGCCCAGATCCTCTCGCTGGAACCCCGGCGCAACGAGTTCGTCCGTTGGAACATCAAAAGGAGGCTGCCCCAGCTGCTCGCGGCAAACCTGGACTACCTGATCCTGGTCACGACCCCCGACGAGCCGCCCTTCCGCCCCCGCTTCATCGACCGCGCCCTGGCCCAGGCCGAATACGAGAACATCACGCCCATCATAGTCTGCAACAAGTACGACCTCCCCGCCGCAAAGGAGGAGCTTTTCACCGAGATGGTGGAATCCTGGGAGAAGGTGGGCTACCAGGTGCTCAAGATAAGCGCGAAAACCGGCGAGGGCATGGTGGAGCTGGCCGAGCTGCTCAAGGACAAGACCTCCGCCTTCGTCGGCCAGAGCGGGGTGGGCAAAAGCTCCATCATCAACGTGCTGGACAACAGCGTCGTGCTCCGGACGGGCAGCCTGTCCCAGAAGTACGGGCGCGGCACGCACACGACGACCAAAGGCTCCCTCATGCACATAAAGCTGGACGAGGCCCTGACCGGCGGGGTCAAGGGCGTGGGCGCGGACATAATCGACACACCCGGCGTGCGCCGCTTCCTGCTGCATGACGTGACCTGCGACAACCTTGCCCTCTACTTCCGCGAGTTCCGCCCCTTCCTGGGCAAGTGCGAGTTCGGCATGAGCTGCTCCCACATCCTCGAGGACGGATGCGCCGTCAAGCAGGCCGTGGAGGACGGGCACATCAGCCACCTGCGCTACGACAGCTGGCTGCGGATATATGAGGAACAGCGGAGCGGACGCTTCGAGGACTAGCGGGAGCAGGACCATGGCCAGCAGGCAGAAAACCAAGATACAGAACCCCTTCCTCTACGCATACGGCCTGCTCGCCAAGCTGCTCGCCGCCCTCCTGTTCGCCCTCCTGTCGCCCCTGCTTGCGGCCGCCCTCCTGCTCGCCAGGCTCATCTTCCGGAAAAAGGCCATGCTCACGCGGCTGTCCGGCAAGGTCGTGTCCATGTTCTGCGGCCTGTTCATCACCCTGCTCCGTGCCATCCGCTTTATGAAGCTCAAGCTGACGGACGAAGACCGGAAACGGCTCAAATCGCTCAGGTCCACCATGGTCGTCGCGAACCACCCCTCCGTGCTGGACCTGCCGCTCCTGCTCGCCCTCGTCCCCAAGGCGCGGCTCATCCTGAGCCGGCCGGGACAGGCAAAGCCCCCCTTCCCCGCAAGCCTCTTCACGGACGCGTACATCACGGCGGACTCATGGGGCGGCCTGCTCGCCGAGTGCAAGGACAGCCTTGCCGCCGGGGACAACATCATCATCTTCCCGGAACGCCTGCTCACCCCGCGGGAGGGCACCAACCCCTACCGGCGGACGGCGGCACGGCTTGCGCGCGAGTGCGGCCGCGACATACAGCCCCTCTACATCGGGGGAAGCGACAAATACGGGCTTGGTTCCCCTGCCGCGCCGCTTGCCTACTGCCGGGCGGGACTGTACCTCTACGAGCTCAAGCTGCTGCCCCTGATTGCGGGGGCCGAATATGCGGAGCTGAAGGACCGGGAGGCCTCGGTCGCAGTCACCAAGAAGATACACGATGAGATTTCCGCCGAAGCCTACCTGCGCGACTATCGGATCGTGTGAGGGAGGCGCACAATGAGAGGGGCCGTCCGGGAAAAACCAGGGCCACCAGGAACAAAAAAGCGCCGGGAAGGGCTGAAATTCCCCCAAAAATCCGCATTTTCTTTGGTCAAATCCCAAAAAAAGGCAAAAAACTATTAATTTGGGTAGGTTACAAGATTAAAATCATGGAGTATACTGTTCGATAATGGATTGAGCGGAATCCAGACCCAGGGAGAGGGGTCTGCTGCGACCGCCGGAGGAAAACTGATGAAAAACGGTATGAAAGCGAACGCACTCAAACGCATCCCCAGCCTGACCGCACACCGAGGCGGCAAGGGCGTGTTCCGTACTAGGCAGACCACGCTCCGTGTCGGCCTGTCCTCTCTCCTGGCATGCCTGCCCCTCCTGCTGTGCATGCTGGGCTGCACCGGCACAGGCGGGGCAACCTATTCCGACGGGGCCATCTACAACCCCGACGGAACCGTCTCCGGCGCGTCGGAAAGCGGCTCCAGCCCGGCTGCAAATGGTAC
>CAMJAJ010000245.1 GCA_946403565.1 uncultured Treponema sp.
AAAGCGGCTGGCCCATCTTCTTCACGATGGTCACGACCTTCGCCGGCCTCATCTCATTCATGTTCGCCAGCATCCGGCCCCTGCGCTGGGTGGGAGGCTGCTCCTCCGCCTGCGTCTTCGCCGTCTACGTCTACGTCATCATCTTCATCCCGATTTTCATGTCATTCGGCAAGGACAAGGAAGTGACCGACGCGGCATCCGGCAAGGCAGACAAGAGCGGGGCCACCCGGGCCGACCTGGAGTTCGAAAAGTTCGGAGGCGGCATCGTCAGGCACAGCAAGCTGGTCGCCGCCATCTCCGCCGTCATCATACTGGGCATGATACCCGGTATCTTCATGACGGAAGTCAACATGGACTACTCGGAGATGATGGGCCGCAAGATTCCCTACGTCGCCCGCCTGCTTGACATCATGGAAGCGAAAATCGGAAGCCAGTACTCCTACAACGTGCTGCTGGAATTCGGCGAGGAGGACGCGCTCAAGAGCAGCGACGTGATGAGGCGCATGGACATGCTCGCGGAAAAGCTGGCCACGCTGAACATGACCCGCATCTCAGGCGACAAGCCCCGCGTCACCAGCGTGACCAAAATCATCAAGGAGATGAACCGCACTCTCAACGAGGACGATGAGTCCTACTACGCCATACCGGACGACGATGACATGGTGACGCAGATCATGTTCCTCTACGAGATTTCGGGCGGCGACGAGCTGTTCGACTGGATCAGCGACGACTATTCCACCGCCTACATACACATCGAGATGAACGGCTACGATGCGGAGAAGGTCGTGGAGGACCTGGAAAATGCAAAGGCCTTCAGCGCGGAAATCTTCCCGGACGCGAAGACAAGCATCGTCGGCGACGTGGTGAACTATGCGATGATGAACGGCAAGATAGTGTTCGGCGAGCTCAAGAGCTTCATCGGCTCCTTCATCATCATCCTCATCCTGATGGCGATTGCGTTCAGTTCCCTGCACACGGGCCTCATCGCGATGATCCCCAACCTGGCCCCCGTCCTGATGATAGGCGGCGTGATGGGCTACGGGCACCTGGCGCTGGACATGATTACGATGACCGTCATGCCGATGATCCTCGGAATCGCCGTTGACGACACGATCCACTTCACCAACCACATCAAGTACTTCTACGAGAAGGGCCTGGGCTACAAGGGGGCGGTGCTTTCCAGCTACCGCGAGATCGGCAAGACGATGGGCATGACGACGGTCATCCTCTGCTCCATCTTCGTCATCCTCGGATTCAGCCCCATGGCCTGCATCGGCAAGCTGGGATGGCTTTCCATCATCGGCCTGGGAAGCGCGCTCGTCGCGGACTACACGCTGACCCCGGTCCTTATCTACCTGACCAAGCCCTTCGGCAAGGACAGGCCGGACGGCAGCCAGAAAAAGTAAGCGGTATGCAACCTTCCGCAGGGAAGGATGTTAATAATACAGAGGGGCAGGCAGAAGCGGCGTGACAGCCGTAACGCCTCCCCGGTTCTATGGAGGAACAAAATGAAACTATTCAAAGGATTTTCAAAGGCTCTCGCGCTTCTCGCCCTGTGCGCCTCGTCCCAGGCGTTTTTCGCCCCAGCCCTCTCCGCCCAGGAGCTGACCGGCTACGACATCGCCAAGAAGGCCGACGAGCTGCCCGACGGCAAGACCTCCGCCTACACGGCGACGATGACCCTGCTGAACAAGAAGGGGGCCACGCGGGTCCGCCAGGTGATCATGCGCAGCAAGGACTTCGGCGACAGCAAGAAGACCGTGCTCTCCTTTACCCAGCCCAAGGATGTCGCGGGCGTCTCCTACCTGATGTTCGACTACGACGACGCGAACAAGGACACCGACAGCTGGCTCTACATGCCCGCGATGAAAAAGGTCCGCCGCATCTCCGGTTCGTCAAAGGGCGACGACTTCATGGGAACGGACTTCACCTACGAGGACATGGAAGGAACCGACCTGGAGAAGTACACTTACAACTTGCTCGGCGAGGAGATGGTCGGCAGCGAGCCCTGCTGGAAGGTGGAGTGCATCGCCAAGGACGCGGACAAGAAGAACCCCCGCCGCATCTCCTGGTTCTCCAAGAACAGCTACGTGCTCTACAAGGCCGAGCTCTACGACCGGCAGGACAAGCTGCAGCGCACGCTCACCTGCTCCAACATAAAGCAGATCGACGGCTACTGGACCACCGGCAAGATGGTCATGGAGAACGTGCAGGCCGGAAAGAGCACGACGCTCGAGATGACCGACATCAAGTACGACCAGCCCATCGCCGACAACATCTTCACGGTCGCCTCGCTGGAGAAGGGCAAGGTAAAATAAGAGGGCTCCGTTGCCCGCCGTCTGCTACGGCGGCAAGTAACGACGGCTCCCATGCTGACAGACGCAGGAACGGCCCGTTGCGGGCAGCCTGCGCAAGTAACGAACGGCACCCCATTCTGTTTTACTTAATATAGCAAACAGAAAGGGGTGTTTTTTTATGAAGCAGATACATTCGCTCGCTGTTGGACGTGCGGCCCTCATAGCCCTCGCAGCAACTTTTGCGCTCGCCTCATGCGGAGCCAAGAAGGAGGCCTACGGAGCAAGCACGGCAAACTTTGTCACGATGGACGATGCCGACATAGCCTACGACGAAGAGATGTTCATGGACGAACCGTCCTTCACCGGCGGGGAGGCAAAGGCCGCCAGCAGGGAAGCCCCCGCCCCCGCTCCGGAACCTGCCTCGGCGCAGAAGGCAAGCTCCAGCTACGAGCGCAAGCTCATCCGCACCGGTTCCGTCAGGCTGGAGGTGGAAAGCCTTGCCGACGTGAAGGACAAGGTGCAGGCATGGGTCAAAAGCTACGGCGGCTACATCGCAAGTTCCGACGAAGGTTCCAGCAACGTCAACTTCACGGTCAAGATTCCCAGCGCACGCTTTGAGGATGCGATGGGCGAGACCAGTTCCTTCGGCAAGGTGACGGGCAAGAACATCAACAGCAAGGACGTGACCGAACGCTACTACGACCTCAAGAGCCGGCTTGAAACCAAGCGCGTCATGCAGGAGCGGCTGGAAGCCTACCTCAAGTCCGCCAAGGACGTCAAGGACATGCTGGACATCGAAAGCAAGCTGAACGACGTGACCGCGGACATAGAGTCCATGCAGGGGCAGATCAACCGGCTGAACTCGCAGATAGACTTCAGCGAGATAACGATCAACGCCCGCCTGCGCCCCAACCGTACCGAGGAGGGCTTTACCCTGCCGGATGTCGGACGGAAGTTCAGCGACCTTGCCAGCAACATCGTCTACTTCTTCGTGGGATTCCTCTTCGTGCTCCTGTATGTCGTCATATTCGGCATACCGGTGCTGCTCGCCATCGCCCTGATCTTCTGGCTGGGCTGGGGCAAGGTAGGA
>CAMJAJ010000246.1 GCA_946403565.1 uncultured Treponema sp.
TATTTCTGTTTTCTGTAATGCTATAAAAGAAAAGGGCAAGGACAGCATGCTGTCTATGCCCTTTTTTATTGCGCCTTGTCAGGCTTATTTCTTGTTGGCCTGCAGGTCGCGGAGCAGGTTCAGAGCCTTCAGGCGAACCGGAGTGGCGAAGCGGTAGTTCGCGGCAATCTCGGAAATCGACTGAATCATCGCGTTCCTATCAATCGCCTTGGGAGCAAGCTTCTCATAGGCGTTGAGGATGTCGTAGGCGAGCGAGCTCGTCGGGTTCAGGGCTGCATACTTGTGCTGGATGAACTCGATGGCGGCGAGGACCTCGTCGTTGTCGTTCATTCCAATCTCTCCGAGAGAGCGGACCGCGGCGCTGACGACCATCGGCTCTGCATCCTCGGTCGTAATCGTGAGCAGCGTGTCCTTGGACTCCTTGGAGGGGACCTTTCCGAGCAGGTCACAGGCCTTGGCGCGGATGTCCGGGAAATTGTTCACGAGGCGGCCGTTGGTGCGGGCCTTCGTCGTAATTCCTTCTCCAGCGAGGCTCTGCATGGCAGCGCGCTGCTCTTCCGTAACGGTACCGTCCCTCACGGACTCTTCAAGGTACTGCAGGGCGACGAGCTTGTTGTCATAGTCCTGGGAGTGGGCAAGCTCCGTGATGATTACATCCTGCACGTTGCTCAGGTAGAGCTCTTCGACAGAGGTCTCTGAGCTGCGGTTCTGTGCAAAAACGGCACCTGCAAGCAGCAGAAGGCTGGCACCGCAGGCGATTGACTTCACTAATTTCATTTGAATCCTCCTGGATTTATTACAGAATCGATTTTATACCATTCCCGATAAAAAATCAATTCCTTTTTTGTTTTTGTTAAAAGCTTCCCCTGAGGGGGCGGCCTCAACACAGCATATACAGGAAACGCCCTAAGTCCGTCTCCTGCTGGGATTTACGGGTCTTAGGACCCCGCTCCTCCCAGGTCTCTGCCTAGATAACAATGCTCGCATTTCATCGTTACATCGGGGCAGGGCGGCTACATCTGGGGCAGGTGCAGCTTCCAGCTTCCGTTCACCTTCCGCAGGTAGTAGTAGACTGTGTCGCCGGCGTACTTGCCTTTCTCGTCCATGCGGATCTGGACGGCCTTGACGTTGCTCTCGGTCTCGTAGCGGATTTCGTCCATCTCGTTCCCCTGGCGGGAGGGGATGAAGATGTACTTGAAGTAGTCCTCCAGCGTGGCGAGCGTGAGACCCTTGACCGGCAGGCGCTTCTGGGCCTTCTTGAGGTTGGACTTGTTGGACCAGTAGGTCTTGCTCTCCTCGTCCAGGTAGCCCAGCCAGGCCTTGTAGTTCCCTTCTTTCATGACGGTGTTCAGCTCGTTGATCAGGGCGAGGACGGCCTCCTTGTCCTTGTTGAAGGTGGCCACGTCGACGGACTGGCCTTCGGCCATCTGGGCGACCGACCTCGTGTACTCCTCGTCGGCGACCACTTCCTTCTTAGGCTCCTCCTTCTTGGGGGCGGGCTTGGGTTCCTCTTTCTTCGGCTCAGGCTTCGGCTCTTCCTTCTTGGGAGCGGGCTTTGGCTCCTCCTTCTTGGGCTCCTCCACCTTGGCCACTTCCTTTGGCTTTGGGTCAGGCTTGGGCGTGGTGAACGAGACCTCGGTGGCCTTGGGCTCCTCCTTCTTCGGCTCCGGCTTGGGTTCCTCGACGGGCTTCACTTCCTGCTCAGGTATATCCTGGAGGACGGTCTCGGTCGTCTCAGTCTCTTTTGTATGCGAGCAGTTGGCCACGCATCCGGATGCGAGCGTCGCTGCGAATATTATAGAAGCAATCTTTAGAAAACGGCATCTCTTCATACTTATATAATAAACGTTATCCTCCATTCCGTCAAGGAAATGATTGCATTGCCCTGAAAATTGGTGTATACTCTTCATATGGCTGAAACAAAAGAAAAGGCGAAGAGGAACACGCGGACTGTAAAAAAGTCCGCGCCTGACAAGGATTCGTCCGTCGGAAGGACGAGCAAGGAGATTCTGGACAAGGGGCTCGAAGCCTCCAAGCGCTGGTTTGAAGGCGCCAAGAAGACCATCTCCGAGTGGGGCGACGAGGGCGTCAAGCAGGTCGAGATTGCAAAGCTC
This sequence comes from uncultured Treponema sp., assembly GCA_946403565.1. The sequence continues at coordinate 2,115 of CAMJAJ010000246.1, forward strand.
AACTCCAAGCTGAACAAGGGCTACGCCGCCTTGGGAAGGGTCGTGTACGCCAAGCTTGCGTCCCCGAAGACAGCATCGGTGTCAAAGGCCGACGAGGACGTGGGTGAGATAGTCAAGCTGCTCTCCGACATGACCAAGCAGATCAAGAAGCTCGGGGGAACGCCCGCCAAGGATTCTGAGGAGAAGGCCTCTAAGAAAAAGGCGGCGGAGGAGCAGAAGGCCCTGCCTGACAAGACCGCTTCCGCAAAGAAGGGGAGTTCCAAGAAGTCCTCCGCATCGGCGGAAAAGACCGGCACCGGCAGGAGCCGCAAGACCACGACGGCCAAGTCCGCCGCAAAGAAGCCGGCGGCCAAGAAAGCGACTGCCAAGAAAGCCACCCGGACTTCCCGTGCCAAGAAGTCCGAGGACTAGGGACCGCCACGTGCTTTTTGCCTAGAGCTTGGGCACGCGGGGGCGGGACAGGTTCTTGAGCATGTTCTGCAGCATCTCGTGCGCATCCTCCGCCCCCAGCTCTTTGCTCGGCTGGTGGTACTTCACCAGCTGCTTGGGAATCTCGTCCAGGAAGCGGCTCGGCTCGCATTCGGTGTTTCCTGTCTGCCGCCTCCTGTTGCGGCATGACGAGATGAGCAGGCGGTCCCGGGCCCTGGTCACCGCGACATAGAAGAGCCTCCGTTCCTCCTCGACCGCCGTATCCCCACCTTCTTCTACCGCCCTCGCATGGGGCATGATTCCTTCCTCCGCCCCGGCTATGAACACCACCGGAAACTCCAGCCCCTTGCTCGCATGGACCGTCATCAGGTTCACCTTGCCCTTGTCCTCCTCACCGTCATCCAGGTCGTCGCGGGAGAGGAGGGTGATTCTGTTCAGGTATGCGTAGAGGCTCGTGTCCTCGTGCTCGGGGTTGTTCTCCCACTGGTCCATGCTCTTTATGAGGCTTTCGATGTTCATGTACTTGAAGCGGGCCGCCTTTTCGCTTTTGGGGTTGTCGCTGATCAGGTGGTCATAGTAGTTTATGTCCTCCACCAGCGCCTTGACCTTCTTGGAGAGGCCCTTGCCCGACAGCATGTTCTTTCCCGCCTCAATCAGGGCTATGAAGGACTCCAGGTTGGACCGGGTGGACTCGGTCAGCTTGCTTTCCTTCTCGGGGGCCTCGACGACGGCCTTTGCTGCCTCCCAGAGCGAGTAGCCCATCGTGTCCGCCACGGCGTTCAGTTTTTCCACCGTCGCCCGTCCCAGTCCCCGCCGCGGGGTGTTCAGTATGCGCAGGAGGTT
>CAMJAJ010000247.1 GCA_946403565.1 uncultured Treponema sp.
CCACCTGGGTTATCCCGTACCTGTCGCGGAGCAGTATGAAAGTCAAGCCGCCGAGTTCCCTCGTGCGGTGAACCCAGCCGTTCAAAACAACCTTTTTACCGACATCCGCGGCCTTCAAATCGCCGCAGGTCACAGTTCTCTTAGCGTTTTCCATGATGCGCCTATGATAGCTCAAAAAGAGATTTTATGCTATACTGCCCGCATGAAGATTATCTTTACGGACATAGACGGAACCTTCCTGGACTTCGGGGGCTACATCCCCCCGTCGGCGGTTCAGGCCATCCACCGCGCCCAGGCCAAGGGCAACAAGGTCTTCGTCAACACGGGCAGGCCCAAGGCGGAGATAACGCCGAACATCAGCAGCGTCGGCTTTGACGGCTATATCTGCTCGAACGGCTTATATATAGAAGAAAACGGCGTGGAGCTGCACTGCGAGTTCATGGACGCGGCCCTGACCCGGGAAGTCTGCCTCTGGATGGACCAGTTCAAGCTGGGCTACTTCCTTGAGGGCAGGGACGATGTCTTTACGAACCCCTATTTTTTCCCGGAGACGGTGGCTTCCCTGGGGCAGGAGGCGGCTGACCGGCTGGAACGCTCTTTCCCCGGCCTGTTCAGGGTCTGCCCGCTCGTTTACGAGGGAATCGCGAAGATAAACCTGGTCAACCGGGACGGCAAGTACGAGGAGCTGAAGGAGCTCTTCGGTGACCGGCTCCAGATTGCTGGCTGGACGCGGACGGGCCGGCCAAACGAGATGGCGGAGATTACCAAACTGGGGGCGAGCAAGGCGAAGGGCTGCCGCTTCATGCTGGAACGCTACGGCGTGACCGTGGGGGACAGCTACGCATTCGGGGATACCGGCGGGGATGCGGACATGCTGAGCTACTGCGGGACCGGGGTCGCGATGGGCAACGGCACGGACGAGGCCAAGGCCGCCGCCGACTACGTGACCGGCACGGTCCGCGAGGACGGGCTTGCCGCTGCCTTTGAGCGCTTTGGCTTGGTGCAGCTGGCGTAGGAATACATTTTTTGTTGAAGAAACCGAAGCTTGTATGGTATAATAGAACTATTCATAATAGAAACACTAAAAAAGACCCGGAGGTTGTTTTGAAAGGAAAAAAGATTTCGCTGTCAACGAAGATTTTTATCGCGCTGGTCCTTGCAATCATTGTGGGAATTGCATTTACGTCCCATGCGACGATAGCGGTTAAGTACATCAAGCCGTTCGGTACGATTTTCCTTAACCTGATCAAATGGGTCGTCTGTCCCCTCGTGTTCTTCTCCATCATGGCTGGCGTCATCTCGATGAAGGACATCCGGAAGATCGGTTCCGTCGGCGTCAAGACCCTGGTCTACTACCTGTGCACCACGGCCTTCGCAATCTCGATCGGCCTGTGCTTTGCCAGCCTCTTCAAGTCCTTCTTCCCCATGCTCCAGACTTCCGACCTTTCATATACGGCGGCGTCCAAGGTGAGCTTCATGGATACCCTTGTGGGGCTCTTTCCCTCGAACTTCCTCAAGCCCTTCCTGGATGCGAACATGCTGCAGATCATCATCGCGTCCCTGATCATCGGCTTTGCCCTGCTTCTGATAAGCAACGGCAAGTCGGACAAGGATATCCAGGACTTCTCCGCCGTGGAGACGCTGAACGACATCTTCCTGAAGGTGATGGAGATGATCGTCTCCCTTTCTCCCATCGGCGTGTTCTGCCTGCTCTGTCCGGTCGTCGCTGAGAACGGCCCTGCAGTGCTCGGCTCCCTGGCAAAGGTCCTCCTGGTCGCCTACATCGCGTACATCTGCCACATGCTGCTGGTATACTCGCTTTCCGTAAAATGTGCGGCGAACCTGAGCCCCGTCAAGTTCTTCAAGGGCATGTCCCCTGCGATTATCTTCGCCTTCTCATCGGCATCATCGGTCGGGACGCTTCCCATCACCAAGGACTGCTCCGAAAAGCTCGGTGCCGACCGTGACATCACCTCCTTCGTCCTCCCGCTCGGGGCGACGATAAACATGGACGGAACGGCCATCTACCAGGGGGTCTGCTCCATCTTCATCGCGTCCTGCTTCGGCATCTCGCTCACCTTCCCCCAGCTGCTCACGATCGTGCTGACGGCGACGCTGGCTTCCATCGGAACGGCCGGAGTCCCCGGGGCCGGTATGGTCATGCTGGCGATGGTCCTGCAGGCTGTCGGCCTTCCCGTGGAAGGTATTGCGCTCGTTGCCGGCGTGGACCGCATCTTTGACATGGGACGCACCGTGGTGAACATCACGGGCGATGCCTCCTGCGCGGTCGTTGTCTCGGCCCTGGAAGAACGCAAGCGCGCGAAGTAGCCGCCTCATTATGGAACCAAAGAAGAAGATACGGATAGCCTTTGCCGGTGGAGGAACCGGCGGGCACATCTATCCCGGCCTGGCCGTCGCCGAAGAGCTGAAGGGCCTGGCCGCCCGGCAGGGACTTGAGCTTGACATATACTGGATAGGGAACGCCTCCGGCATGGACAGGGACATCGTGTCCAAGAACCTTGCCGCCGACGGCGGCTGCATCACCGAATTCTTCGGCATTCCGTCGGGCAAGCTGCGCCGCTATTTTTCCCTGCGGAACTTTCTGGACCTGTTCAAGATAGCGGCGGGCTTTTTCAAGTCGCTCGCCCTGCTTGCCAGGTTGAGGCCGGCCTGCCTCTTTTCCAAAGGGGGCTTCGTGAGCGTGCCGCCCTGCCTTGCGGCCCGGCTCCTGCACATTCCCTATTACACGCACGAATGCGACTTCACGCCCGGGCTCGCCACCCGGCTTAACGCCAAAGGGGCGCGGGGTATCCTCGTTTCGTATGAGCAGACGGCCTCGTATTTCAAAGGGGGGCTTGCGGACAAATGCACCGTCACCGGCAACCCTGTCCGCCCCGTGTTCTACGATGCGGACGCCGCGGCCGGCCTGCGCTTCCTTGGCTTAGGGGAAACGCATGAAAAGCCCCTGCTCCTTGTCCTGGGGGGCAGCCTGGGGGCCAGGCAGGTCAACGAGCTGGTGCGGGAGAACCTGGACTGGCTCAAGGAGCGCTTTACCGTCGTCCACCAGACCGGCAGGGCCTTTGCCGACGAGCACCCCGAGCTGATGAAGCAGGATGGGGACTATATGCCCTATCCCTTCATCTACACCGAGATGCCCCCCGTCGTCCAGGCCGCCGATATCGTGCTTTCCCGGGCGGGCGCGAACTCGATTTGGGAGTGCGCCGTGTGCCGGAAGCCCCTGCTTCTTGTTCCCCTGTCGGGGAGCGGGACACGGGGCGACCAGGTGGACAACGCCCGGTTCTTTGAGCGCGCGGGGGCGGCCCTCGTGCTTGCAGGGGAGGAGGTGGACTCCGCCCATCTG
>CAMJAJ010000248.1 GCA_946403565.1 uncultured Treponema sp.
CTAGTTTGCCCGCTTCAGAATCACGTTCAGCTTGTCACGCTCCACCAGGTCCACGGGGCGGCCCTCGGCGTACTTCCTGGCGCCGTCGGAGAAGACCCCGGCGGTCACGCAGATTCCCTTGCTGATCTTCCTGTCCTGTAAGGCCTCATGGAACTCGCGGACGTAAATCTCGCCCGTGGCCCCCGTCGTGCGGAAGAAGCGGAAGAGCCAGGTCTTCTTGAGCTCGCTGTCGTCGCCGCCCCGGCTGGCCACCTCCACGGTGATGTCGGTATAGGCGGACTCGGCGTGCGCGTCCAGGAAGGTCGCGTTGAGCCCCTTCTCCCAGCCGGTGGCTATCCTGCGGCAGAGGGCGATGAAGTCGGACACGCTGCCCGCGAGGTAAATCTGGAGGTTCGAGTTCTGGCTCAGCTCGGTATAGCGGCCAATCAGCTGCATGACGTCCTTGTACTGGGGGTTCACCTGCTTCACCTCGGCAAGCAGGGAGAGGCCCTCCTTATAGCGGTTGGTGTCAAAGTAACAGACGGCAAGGCGGTACTTGAGCTCCAGCAGGTCAGCCTGCGGGACGTTGGGCAGCTTGAGGCCGATCGTGAAGTCCTCGATGGCGGACTTCTTGTCGCCCTGGTTGTAGTGGTAGACGCCGCTCCGGATGCAGGACTTGGCGCCGTACACGGGGTCGGGACGCAGGCGGGAGAAGATTTTGATGGACTTCTCGCCATGCCCCTCCTCCACCATGACGTCGGCATAGTCGAACATGGCCTCCTTGTTGGTGGGGTCCGCGGCGATGACCACCTTCAGGTAGGGCAGGGCCTCCTTCAGATGGTGCTGCTCGTAGAAGCAGCGGGCCACGAGCATGTTGGCCTGGGTGGAAGCCGGGTTCACGATGAGGGCCTTCTTCAGGCAGGGAACGGCCTTCGAGTAGTCCTTGAGGTTGCTGTAGACCAGTCCCAGGTAGTAGTTCACGTCGTAATTTGACCCGTCCTTCAGGCTGGACTGGATCAGGTACTTGAGCGCGTCCGCCCACTCGTTGGCCTTGCAGAGGCAGATTCCGGCCCGGAGCGCGACCTTGCCCTCGTCCACCTCCGGGTGGATCGGAGCTATGCGGACCAGGTTCTTGTAGTGCTGGAGGGCCTTGTCGTAGATTCCGTTCGTATAGAAAATCTCGGACAGCTGGGTGAGGGCGGGAATGTTGTCAGGATCCCGTTCCAGCTTGCGGGTGGCATCCTTCAGTATCTTGGCCTCGTTCTTGTTCTTTATGTCGGCCGAGTCCTTCTTGGAACCGCCCTTGCCCTTCAAGGCAAGGAAGACGGTGACCGCCACCAGAATCAAAATCCCTATGAATATCAAAGCGTACATATTAACCCCTTCTGCAACTATCGGTGAATTCAGCTATCCTGTCAAGGGCAGTTTTTATCTTATCTATGGCCGTCGCGTAGCAGCAGCGGATATGGCCCTCTCCCGCCTTGCCGAACGCCGTCCCCGGGACGACCGCGACGTTGTACTTCTGGAACAGCTTCGTGGCGAAGTCCTCGGCGCTCAGCCCGGTGCTGCTTATGTCCGGGAACATGTAGAAGGCCCCGGTCGGCTCCGGAACGTGCAGGCCCATGTCGGTGAAGGCCTTGTACATGAGGTTCCGCCGCTGCTGGTAGCTCACGCGCATGCGCTCCACCTCGCTCCAGCCGTTCTTGAGCCCCTCCAGGGCGGCGTACTGGCTCATGATGGGGGCGCATATCGTGTTGTACTGGTGCAGCTTCACGATCTGAGCCATCAGCTCCTCCGGGGCGGCGATGTAGCCGATCCTCCAGCCGGTCATGGCGAAGGACTTGGAGAAGCCGTTCAGGATGATCGTGTAGTCCTTCATGCCGGGGAAGCTCCCGATGGAGACGTGCTGGTGCCCGTCGTAGACCAGCTCGCAGTAGATCTCGTCCGCGATGCACCAGATCTGGTGCTTCTTCGCTATCTCGGCGATCTTCTCCAGCTCCTCCTTGGGAATCATCGTGCCCGTCGGGTTGCTGGGGGAACAGAACATGATCGCCTTGGTCCGGGGCGTTATGAGCGCCTGGAACTGTTCCGCCGTGGGATAGAAGCCGTTCACGCTCGTGTCCAGGGGGACCACCTTGGCCCCGCACAGGTGCGACAGGGGGATGTAGTTGACATAGCAGGGCTCGCAGACGATGATTTCGTCCCCGGGGTTCAGCACCGCGCGGAGCACCGCGTCCACGCCCTCGCTCGCGCCCACCGTTATGAGAATCTCCTTGTTGGGGTTGTAGTACATGCCGTAGCGCTCCATGTACTTGGTCACCTCCTGCCTGAGTTCAAGCAGGCCCCAGTTGCTCGTATAGCTGGTGTGGCCCTGCTCCAGGTGGTAGAAGGCCTCCTCCCGCATGAGCCAGGGGGTGGGGAAGTCCGGCTCGCCGACGGAAAGCGATATGACATCGTCATGCCCTATGAGCATCTCAAAAAACTTGCGGATCCCGCTCGGCGGGGTCTCCAGCATTGCCCGGCTGAACCGGTCCTCTCTCGTGTTCATCAGGCGGTCACTCCTTCCCTGCTGTCAGAACGCTGCTCCACATACACGATGTCGTTCTCCTTGTAGGTCTTGAGGATGAAGTGGGTCTTGGTGGAGCGGACCCCCGCGAGCGTGGAAAGCTTGCGGGCGACGAAGAGGGCCACCTCCTGCAGGCTGTCCCCCTCGATGATGACCTTGAGGTCGTAGCCGCCAGACATCAGGTAGAGCGACTTGACCTGGGGGAAGCGGTAGATCCGGTCCGCTATGCCGTCAAAGCCGTGCTCCCGCTCGGGGGCAACCTGGATCTCTATCTCGGCCTTGACCTTCTCCTTGGCCCCGGCGTCCTTCTCCGGGTTGATTATGGCGGCGTACTTCATGATGACGCCGTCGTTCTCCAGCTTCCTGATTATCTCTACCACCTCGGCGGGGGTCTTCTTCGTCATCGCCGAAATGTCCTCCACGGACAGGCGCGCGTTGTCGCGCAGCAGGTTCAAAATCTCCTCGGAAACGTCCATCCTAATCCCCTTCCTTAAAAGTTCAATCAAATGGAAAGATTACCTTATTTTCCCAGAACTTTCAACCGTCCGGGGCTCCGCCCGCCCTTGGCAGGGCGGACAGGACGGACAGGGCGGACAGGGGAGGATATGCCCCCACGACAGGGCAGGCAGCAGGGCAGGGCAGGGCCGAGGCGGCCATGTCCGGGCGGGACTAGCCCTCCCACGGCTGGAGCGGCAGGCGGCAGGCAACGGCCGCGGTGTCGCCCAGCACCGGCCGTGGGAGCCGCAGGCCGTCGATGGACACGGGAGGCGCTTTCGTGCTAGAGTCTGGATATGTTCAAGACAAT
>CAMJAJ010000249.1 GCA_946403565.1 uncultured Treponema sp.
AGCAGAAGAAGTGCTTCGGCGTGGACTTCAACGACCTCATCAACTTCGCCCTCTACATACTGGAGCACTTCCCCGACATCCGGGAAAAGTGGCAGGAACGCATGCAGTACGTCATGGTGGACGAATTCCAGGACGTGAGCGCCAAGCAGTACCGGATTGCCCAGATCCTGAGCGCGAAGCACGGCAACCTCTTCATCGTGGGCGACTCCGACCAGACCATCTACTCCTGGCGGGGCAGCCACGTGCGGCTCATACTGGACTTTGACAAGCAGCACCCCGGCACCACGGACATCGTGCTGGACAGGAACTACCGCAGCACGAGCGAAATCCTCGCCGCCTCCAACCAGCTCATCAGCGCGAACACCGTCCGCTACCCCAAGGAACTGCGGGCGGTCAAGGGCAGCGGGCCCAAGCCCCTCTACTTCCACGCGGCGGGCGAGGCGGAGGAGGCCGAATGGATCTGCGCCCAGATCTCGCGACTGGTCAAGGAGGGCTGGGAAGGCCGCGCCGTCAGGCACTCGGACTGCGCCGTCCTGTACCGGGCGCACTACCTCTCGCGCAGCCTGGAGGAGGCCTTCATCCGCAAGGACATCCCCTACCGGATCCTCGCGGGAACGGAGTTCTACGGCAGGCGGGAGATAAAGGACGTGGTGTGCTACCTGCGCATGCTCACCAGCGCGGACGACATCTCCTTCTTCAGGACGATAAACATGCCCTCCCGCAAGATCGGCAAGACCAAGCAGGCGGCCATCCGGGAGTACGCGGAGGCCCACGCCTGCACCGCCTACCAGGCGCTCAAGGAGCTGCTCGCGGGCGACCTCTTCAAGGGGACGGGTGCGCGGGCCTATGTGGAGGCAATCGAAGGCGTGCGGGACATGCTGGCCCAGCCGGGCGCGAACACGCCACTCCTGCACAAGAAGGCCACGCTCGGGGACGTGCTGCAGAGCATACTGGACCGGAGCGGCTACGAGTCCTTCCTGCGGCTGGAGGCGGACCAGGACCGGCTGGACAACCTGGCGGAATTCAAGCGGTCGGTGAACGAGGCGGGACTGGACGACGACATGACGCTGGAAAGCCTCCTGCAGCACATAGCGCTGTTCACCGACCTGGACAGGGAGGAAGGCAAGTCATGCGTGAAGCTTTTGACAATCCACGCCGCCAAGGGCATGGAGTTCCCCTTCACCTTCCTGTGCGGGCTCAACGAGGGCGTGTTTCCCAGCCGGAAGGTGCAGACCCCGGACGACATGGAGGAGGAGCGGCGGATCGCCTACGTCGCCATGACGCGGGCCAAGGACGGCCTGTTCCTGAGCGACTCGGAGGGCAAGGCGAACGACAACCTCTTCAAATACCCCAGCCGCTTCATCTTTGACGCGGGACTGGAGAACCTGGAACTGGTGAAGGAGCTGCCCGAGGAGCTTACCCGGCAGTCCCGCGCCGTCATCTCCTGGGACGAGGAGCGGCTCAGGAACATGCGGAACCTGCTCGCCAAAGGCGACCGGGTGCGGCACCCCGTGTTCGGGGAAGGGACGGTGCTGCTGGTGAACGCGGAGGCCGCCTGCTACACCGTGCAGTTCGACTCCATGACGACCGCCCGCAGCATCCAGTTCACCGCCCGCCTGGAAAAACTGGAACAGCCCGCCCACAAATGCGGTCAGGCTAGATGATTCCCCTGCTGCGGGCCTGCCACACGGCCTGATGGATGGCGGACACGCCCAGCTTGGCATAGATCTTCTTCAGGTGGTAGTTCACGCCGTTCACCGTGATGAAGAGGAAGTCGGCAATATCTTCCTTGGTCATCCCCTGCTCCAGGAACTTGAGCACGTACAGCTCCTCGCTGGAGAAAGTGATTCCGCCGTCATACAGGGGCTGCAGGTAGAGGGGGTAGCTTTCCGCCATGATGCGGGCCATCTCCACCAGCTTGACCAGGAAGGGGGTCTCGCCCTTCTCCTTTATGTAGTCCACCAGCAGCTGTATCACCGCGATGCCCTCGTCCGCAATCAGGCGCAGGTAGCCCCGGCGGCGGGCAATCTTGAGCGAGCGGTCCAGCGCGACAAGGGCCAGCTGCTTCTCCCCGCTGCGGTAGAAGTTCATGGCAAGCAGGAGGTCCAGCTCGCACAGGTCCATGTAGCGCTTGCCTTCGGTAAGCTGGTAGCGCAGGCGTTCCGCGAGCGCGACCACAGCCATGTACTTCCCGTTCATGATGTAGCAGCGGATCTTCACCATGTAGCGGTACAGGTCCAGCATGTTGAAGTCCGAGAACTCATCGGGCGCGTCATCCTTCAGCCAGCCGGAGAGCATCGTCCGCCTGCCGTCGTACATGGCGGCGAGCGCCTCCGCCGCGTCCAGGTTGTAGGAGAACTCCTGCTCGCCCTCCAGCTTGACGAAGCGCCGTATGTTCTTTATGTAGCTGCCCGCCGACGTTTCGTTCCCGTTGGCCAGCGCGATCTTGGACTGGAGGTACAATGCGGCAAAGAGGAACCGCCGCTGGTTGTCCACGTCGAACGCCTTGACGGTCCGGCCCACGAGCAGGCCCGCGTCCATCAGGCGGTTCTGCTGGTAGTACCACTCGGCGAGCGCAAGGTTGTAGATGCTGGAGCACACGCCCTGGTCGTAGATGAGCGGCAGGTAGCCTTCGATGCGGTCCCGCCGGCCTTCCAGGATGGGACCGAAGCGGGAAAAGTCGTTCAGGCCGTTCAGCACGCTCGGACGGCCCGCGGTGAGCAGGATGGAATGGATGATAAGCTGGTGCTCCTTCATGTAGTCCAGGATCTGGACAAAGCGGCCGAGCGTGATGGGAGGGAACACCAGCTCCATGCCCAGGCGGTACAGGTGATTCTCGTCGAACATCTGCAGGAGCTCCTGCGCCCGGTCCATCTCGCCGTCCATGACCAGGTTCACGAACAGCCCGTAGATGCAGCGCGGATAGGCCTTCAGCTGCTCCGGCGACAGGGCGTACAAGGAGTTCCGGTCCCGCCTGGCACCGACAAGGTAGTAGCCCTCAAAGAAATGCGCAAGCCGCTCCGACAGCTCCTCCGGCGTCGAAAGCTCCTGCTCCTCCGAGGCAAACGCCGCCTCCGCGGAATATGCCCCGCCCGTATGTGTTTCTCCCATCAGTTTCTCCTCGGCTTTACTATACGATATTCATAAAGGAACCACAAGCGCGGTTACAACCGCGCTTGTGGACAAGCTCGGACAAGCCACACTTATGGACAAGCTCGGACAAGCCACACTTGTGGACAAGTGTGGACTAGCCACGCCTGCGGGTCCCAGGCCCCACAGATGTGGAGCTAAAGAATCCCCCTGCAGCGGGCCTCCCACACGGCCTGATGGGCGGTGGTCGAATCCA
>CAMJAJ010000250.1 GCA_946403565.1 uncultured Treponema sp.
TCCATCGGCCTGGTCGCCCTCTACATCGGGCAGATACAGGTGGAGGTGATTAACCGTCCGCTCTACGTCATCCGGGAAAAACTGAACGGGGAAAAGGACTGAGGCGGCAAGGCCGGAACAAGGCCCGCGGCCTGACTACTGCTTCCAGCCCGTGCGGTCGGCCTGCTTCTTCACGAACAGGCCGCAGATGACGCCCCAGCCGTAGATGAACATCGTTATCCAGCAGCAGAGGGGGTGCAGGAGCCAGGCCCGCAGGTCGCCCGTACGGAAAAAGCCCACCAGGGCCTGGATGACGACGGGCAGCACCGTCACGGAACAGAGGCAGAAGAGGAAGACCTTGCCCATGCCCACGCTGGACCAGGGATATTTCCGCCCCTTGTTTCCGCTGAAAAAGAGGAAGTCCCGTATGCGGCGGTTCTGCTTGCGGGCGAATGTCGCCACATCAGGGTACACGAGGTGGACGATTCCGTTCTTCACCTTGGCGATCCTGGTCTCCGGCTTCTTCTGTATGAGCTCCCACAGCACGTCTATGTCGAAGAGGTAGTCACCCTCGAAGCTTTCCACCAGTTCTTTCCGCCTCATGCAGAAGCCGTTGGCCCCGATCGTCGGCATCATGCCCTGGTCGAACGCGATTGAAAGGTAGGGGCCGCAGTCCTCCTCCTGATGGGGCACCTTGGTCCAGGTTCCGGACACGGCGCACTGGCGGTCATAGTTCCCCGCAAAGAGGCAGAGGGGGTCGCTCATCCCCAGCAGGGCGCAGTAGCGGATAATCACCCGGTCCTCCTTGCGCCAGGTGTAGGAGATCGGTTCGCTCGCGACGATTTCCGCCCGTTCGAAGGGCTGCATCATCTGGGAGAGCCATGTTTGATCGGGCAGGATGTTGTCGGAGTCCAGCAGGCACACCACGTCGCCCTTGACCTGGCGGACGGCGACGGCCTTGCCCGCCTCCGCCGTCTTGAGCGGGTTGTCCAGCATGACCACCGGAATGCCGCCCTCCTCCACGTAGGACTGGATCCGTTCCCTCGTGCCGTCGGTGGAGCCGCCGTCGGCAAAGACGATCTCCATCATGTCATGGGGGTAGTCCTGCATGCGGATTGCGTCCATAAAGACATCCAGCGTCCTCATCGAGTTAAAGACCGGCGTAACGATTGAAACAGAAAGCATGCTGGGGATACTAGCACAGAAAATGAAGGCGCGTCAATGAGCCTGACCGCACTAGAGGAAGCACAACAAAGTTGAAATTTATGCCGAAAGGTGCTATAATGGGGCCGTATGGCGAAAAAGATGAAGACTGAATTTTCCATAAAGCAGATTGTCGTGTACCCGAGCCAGGGGGTCGGCGAAGTCATCGACATTTTCGAAAAGGACTTCAAGGGCAAGCAGGTCTACTACTACAAGATACACATACCTGTCTCCGATATGAACATAATGGTTCCCGTCGAAAACGCCTCCAACATGGGGATACGCAGCGTCGTCGACAAGGAGAAGGCGGAGAAGGCCATAGAGCTGCTGGGCGAGGATTTCGAGGCACCGACCTCGGACTGGAAGCTCCGCTACCAGCAGAACGTGGACCTGCTCCACAAGGGTTCCGTGGAGGACATAGCGGCCATCGTCCGCTGCCTCTACCACCGGTCCAAGGTGAAGGAGCTGCCTGCGATGGAGCGGAAGCTCTACGAGAGCACAAAGAAGCTCCTCGAGGACGAGCTTTCCTATGCGCTGGAAAAGAGCCCGAAGGAAGTGGAGACCCTGCTCCACGCCAAGCTTGAGCCGCTCGGTGCCAAGATAGAAAAGAAGAGCGCCAGCTTTGACTTTGACGATGACGACGACGAGGATTTCAACGATGAGGTCGGCCGCAAGGACGATTCCGAAGAGGATGAGGAGGACGACGGCGAGGACAACGAGGACTTCGACGGCGACGACGAATAGATGTCCCTCTTCCTGATACTGACCGCCGCAGGCTCCTCCAGCAGGATGGGGCAGAAAGGCAAGAAGGAATACCTGCCTCTCGGCGGCGGAACCGTACTCTCCACATCACTCAAGGCATTCCTGGCCGCCGGGAATTTTGCGGCGGCCGTGATAACGGTCCCCAAGGGAGGGGAAGCGGCCGCACGAGAGGCCCTCGCCAAGGACGCGGACCTCGACGCCCTGCTCTCCGGCAGGACCACGACCCGGCTCTGCTTCATCGAAGGAGGAAGCAGCAGGCAGGGCTCCATCTACAATGCCCTCACGTTTCTACAGGGGCAGTCCGGCATGACCGAAGGGGACGACATCGTCCTCGTCCATGACGCGGCCCGCCCCTACGTGACGAAGAAAATCATACAGGACAGCATCTCCAGCGCCGCGGCATACGGAGCGGCCGTTCCCGCCATTCCCGCCGTGGACACCCAGAAGGAGCTTGCTCCCGACGGGACAATCGCCAGGCACCTGCTGCGGAAGAACATAGCGGCCGTGCAGACCCCCCAGGCCTTCCAGCTCGCCCCTTTCGTCAGCTGCCACGAGCGGGCGAAGGCGGACGGCCTTGACTTCACCGACGACACCCAGGTATGGGACTCCTACCCGGAGCTGACGGGCGGCAGGAAGGTGCATGTCGTGGAGGGAGACATCGTGAACAAGAAGATCACCTATCCGACCGACCTGCCGGCCGCAGAAGGCCAGGACGCCCGCCCGCAGGCGGCAATCCGCATCGGAATGGGCACCGACCTGCACAGGCTCGTCGAGGGCCGGCGGTTCATGCTGGGAGGCGTGGAGATTCCCGCCGACCGGGGGGAGCTGGGACATTCGGACGGGGACGTGCTGCTCCACGCCATCACGGACGCCCTGCTCGGCGCAAGCGGCCTGGGCGACATAGGATCATACTTTCCGCCGGAAGAGGCGCAATGGAAGGACGCGGACTCCGCCAGGCTGCTCAAGAAGGTCTGGGACGACGTTCGCGCCGAAGGCTGGAAGCTGGTCAACCTGGACTGCGTGCTCGAGTTTGAGAAGCCCAAGTTCCTGCCCTGGCGGCAGAAGGTCATCGAGTCCATCGCCGCCATACTCGCCGTCGAAGCAACGCAGGTGTTCGTAAAGGCCAAGACGAACGAGGGGCTGGACGCGGTAGGCTCCGGCCTTGCGGTCAAAGCCTACTGCGTCTGCCTGCTTTCCCGCTGACTGCGGAACCGCCAGCCGCTACCTCCGCCTCCGCCTGGAGGAGAGGTCGTCGTCGTCATCCTGGTCCCGGCCCGTATTTCCCGGGCCAAGCTCCAGAATCAAGCTGACCATACCCTCCGGAATTTTCAGCGTCTGGGAAATC
>CAMJAJ010000251.1 GCA_946403565.1 uncultured Treponema sp.
CCTGCCTTGCCGAGGAGGATTGAATCCTCCGCACCGCCATGATGACGCAGGCAGGGGACTTCTACCTCTTTGAGGACGGCAGGCCCAAGGCGGGCTTCCCCATTTCGGTAGACGGGGTCTTCTATACGAACGTCGTCAGGGCGGACGGGGCCTGGTTCGCGCTCAGCGCGGAGGCGGACCTGTACCGGATCAGCGACGCGGGCGAATGCAGCACGATGCACGTGCCGGGCCTGGACGACGCGAAGGATGCCTGGCTGACCAGCGATGGGGAGCGGCTCTACGTCAGCGGCAGCTCCAACTATATCTACGCCTTTACAAGCGGGCTTGAAATGATGTATGGTTTCCCTGTCGCCGGACGCGGCAAGTGCGTCATCGCGGACGTGAACGGAGACGGCAAGGGCGACTGCGTTGCCCTCTCGCTCGATAAGAAACTCTACGCATGGACTATACGATGAGGAAGACAAAGGTTATGAAAAGCATGAAAACGACAAACGCCCTGCTGGCCGCCGCCTTCTCGGCGGCACTGCTCGCCCTCCTGCCCTGCTGCGCGTCGATGCAGCAGGACGTCGCCATCTCGGCGGACTCCGCCCAGGACGGCGGCCTGTCCGCCTCCGCGGCCCTTGCCATCGCCAAGGCGGATGCGGCGGAGCTTGCAACGGGGAGCGCGAAGTCCCAGTCGGCGGGCCTTAGCTCCGTCATCAGCGAGATCGACAGCCGCCTTGCCTCGTCGCAGCGGCTGGACAAGGCGCAGGAGGCAAGGCTCATGGCCCTCCAGGGCAGGGCACAGCTGCTCAAGGGCAGCAGGAGCAACGCGGAAAAGTGCTACGGACGGGCTGCGGCAAAGAACGCGGACGACGTGCAGGTGATCATCCTGGGACACCGGCTGGGCAAGATAGGAACGCTGGACCAGGCCATCGCGCAGCAGGACGACAACGCCATGCTGATACTGGAGCAGGCGATCGACTCCTACCGGGGCGCCCGCTACGCCGATGCGGCGGGCCAGTTTGACACCGCCTTCCTCTACCTGGACGAGGACTACAAGAAGGCCTACGGGGACCTGCGGAATCGCGCGTGGCAGCTCAAGGACACGTCGGCGGCGGACAAGGACATAGCCGTCCTGCTTGCCAAGAAGGAGCTGACCGTCCTGGAGATGATGCAGATAACGCAGGGGACAACGGACATACTCAACGTGTACACCGCCTCGCAGAAGATGGACGGGGCAAGCCTTTTCCAGACGCTCATAAAGGAGGGCCTGATGAACTCCGTCTCGAACGAAAACGCTCCGACCGCCGCCAGCATGGTGAACAGGAGCGACAGCGGCGTGTCCGCCTCCACCCCGGTGACCCGCCTGCTCGCGGCCCGCTTCCTCTGGAACCTCTACTGGCGGGGCGGCGGCGCGGACCCGCAGAAGTATTCGGCCAAGTACCGGGCAAAGGGCAAAAGCCCCGTCAAGGACCTCAGCGTGAACGACGGAGACTTCGACGCGGTGATGGGCTGCGTGGAAAAGGAATGGCTGGAGCTGGTGGACGGCGTGAACTTCGGCGGCAACGGCAGGATCAGCGGCGCGGCGTTCAGCGCGGGCGTGAAGAAAGTGGATTAAAGGTAGATTAAAAGAGGATTAAACGGAGGAAGGTATGATAAGCGTAGCTGAGAATTCGGTGTTCAACCTGAGGCCGATACATCTTGAGGATGTACGGAAGGAGCTGGATGCCCTCCTGATAGAAGGGGAGCATGCGGTGGCGGCATTCAAGAGCGTGCGGGACCAGCTGGTGTTCACCAACCGGCGGATCATCTCCATCGACGTGCAGGGAATCACCGGCAAGAGGAAGATGTTCTCCTCCCTGCCCTACTCCCGCATCCAGCTGTACACGGTGCAGACCCCCGGATTGATCGAGCTCGTTCCGGACTGCGAGCTGGTGCTCTACTTTGCGAACAACGTCACCGCGACCTTTGAGATAAAGGGAAGCTGCAACATCCTTGAAATCGGCCGTGAGATTTCGCGGTTCGTCCTCAATCCCGACTGAAAGGCCCGCGGCGGGGGCGGGAATGAGCCATGGCCGTCCGGCTTGGCACGCCCCGCATTTTTGGAATTGCATTCTTTAATTTTGGAGAACGATAGATGTCATCGACACAACAGCATTCAGTTTCATTCGGCCCGCACGACAAGCCGCCGCTCAGCCGCTGGATTCCCCTGAGCTTCCAGCACGTGTTCGCGATGTTCGGCGCGACGGTGCTTGTCCCCCTGCTGACGGGACTGAGCACCTCCACCGCCCTCTTCACGGCGGGAACGGGAACCCTGCTCTACATCCTGCTGACCGGAGCCAAGGTCCCGATCTACCTGGGATCCTCCTTTGCCTTCATTCCGCCGCTCGTCGCAATCGGACAGGCATACGGGGTGGAGTACGCGATGGGCGGAGCGATAGCAGCGGGACTCTTCTACTGCGTCGTCGCCGGAATCGTCAAGCTCGCCGGACGCGGCTGGATTGACAAGGCCCTTCCGCCGGTCGTCATCGGCTCGGTCATCGTCGTCATCGGCATGAGCCTGGCCCCGACCGCAATCGGAGAGGCGGGCCTTGCCACTGGGGACGGCTACTCGCTGGTCGCCGCAAGCATCGCCCTCGTGACGCTCGCCATCGCAATCGTCGCAACGATCTTCCTCAAAGGCTTCTTCAACACGCTGGCAATCCTGATCGGACTGGTCGGCGGCTATTTGTTCACGCTGATCATGGGGGCAATCTTCCCCGCCTACCGGCTCATCGACTTCTCGATCGTCTCGCAGGCGAAGTGGGTCTCACTCCCCTTCCTGTCCACCGACGCCGCCGGACGCTACGTCTACCTTGCGCCCAAGTTCAACCTCGTCGCGGTGCTGACCTTCGTCATCGTGTCTATCTCGACCATCTGCGAGCACCTGGGTGACATCCTGACCGCCTCCAAGGTCGTCGGCAAGAATTTCTACGAGGATCCCGGCCTGCACCGGACCCTGCTCGGCGACGGCCTTGCGACCGCATGGGCGGGAATCTGGGGCGGACCGCCCAACACGACCTACGGCGAGAACATCGGCGTCATGGCGATAACCAAGGTCTATTCGGTCTACGTCATCGGCGGGGCTGCGGTCATAGCAGTCGTCCTCTCCTTCTGCCAGAAGTTCGGGGCGATCATCCAGACCATTCCCAACCCGGTCCTCGGCGGCATCTGTATTCTGCTCTACGGCCTGATTTCTTCATCGGGACTGAGGACGCTCGTAGAAGGCGGCGTTGACTATCAGGACAAGCGGAACCTGACGATTTC
>CAMJAJ010000252.1 GCA_946403565.1 uncultured Treponema sp.
CAAGCTCCTCCGGGTGGAAGGAATACTCAAGCTGCCCCTCCACCTGCTTGCCGGTGACGGACTTCGCGTCCTTGTTCACCTTGAGCGTGTACACCTTCTGGGGGATGACCTCCTCCTTGGCGTCAAACGAAAGGAGGCTCGTTCCGTACCAGCGGAACACGCCCTTGAGCGGAGGATCGATCGTCACGAAGTCGCTCTTGTCGGTCGGCTCGCCCAGCTGCTGGAGGGCGACCGCAGGCTCCGAGAACTGGAGCTGAATGGAAGGATACTTGACGTTGGCCGGCAGCAGCTCCGTCGGGCTCACCGCGACGACGCGGAACTTGCCGTCCGGCGAATAGGACTTGTCGGAGGAATAGGTGAGCGCATTGGTGCCCAGGACCTTTCCCTTCTTCTTGCAGCCGGAAAGGCCCACCGCCAGCAGCACGCAGCCGACGGCAAGCGCGGCGACGGCCGCACCCTTTCCCAAACGCTTTCCAAACGATTTCATAACAACCCCCGGTAGGAAACCTTGATTATTTGAGGCCGTCCCAAAAGTCCAGGCGGACCTGTGGAACACTCTATATAACAAATTGATTATCCGAGGGAAACATAATATATGATATGGAAGAAACAAGCAAGGGCAGGGGAACTGTTCCCTGGGCCTCTCTGTCTAATGGGGGAGCAGAAAACCCGTTTCCGCCTGAGGCCACGCTGCGGGTTTTCCTCTCCCCCACACCCCCTTTCTTTTCCTCCACCGCGGGGACCGGGGCAGTCGGAAAAACGGGGACTTGCCCAGTTCCCAGAGATGCCCTATACTGGGAGGGATGACCACGAACGTCCCCGCCCAGCTTCCCCGGGTAATCCAGATCCTTCCCACCCTATCCTACGGAGACGCGGTCGGCAACGACTGCCTTGCCATCCGCGACTGCCTGCAGGAGGCCGGCTACGGCGGCGACATATACGCGGAGCACACGGACCCCAGGCTGGCGGAGCACGGAATCCGCGGCATACGGCACATCAGCGACTACCATGACGACGCCGACATACTCATCTGCCACATCTCCGACCGCTGGGACTACCTGACCACCCTCGGCGGCAGGCCGGGGCGCAAGCTGTTCATCTACCACGGCATAACCCCGCCGCGCTTCTACAAGGACCACGACAGCCCGGCGCTGGCAGAACGCTGCGAGCAGGGGCTGGCCCAGCTTGCGGCCCTGCGACTCGTGCCGTCGCTCTGCCTGGCCAGCTCAAGCTACTGCAGGGCCGGGCTCGAACGGGCCGGCTACCTCTGCCCCATCCACGTCCTGCCCCCCATCTGCCGGCTCGGGGAGCAGGCGGCGGTCCGGGACAGGGACGACGGCTTCGTGAACATCCTCTCCGTCGGCAGGCTCACCCCCTACAGGAAGCAGCAGGACATACTGGAGGCCTTCTACCGCTACCACCGGGACATAAACCCCAGGAGCCGCCTCCTCCTGGTCGGCGAGGACGACGGCAGCTACGCCGCCGCCCTGGAAAGCTACCTCGCCACCATCGGCCTGGACGGGGTGTCGTTCGTACGGCAGGCATCCGACAGCGAGAAGGAGGCCGCCTACAGGAACGCCGACCTCTTCCTCTGCCTGAGCGAGCACGAGGGCTTCTGCGTCCCCCTGCTGGAGGCCATGCAGCACGGGCTTCCCATCATCGCATACGACTCCAGCTCGGTGGCGGAGACGCTGGGCGGGGCAGGACTGCAACTCCAAAGCAAGAGCCCCGCCGTCGTGGCGGAGGCCGTGGACAGGGTGATGACGGACGGGGCCCTGCGCAGGACCCTGGCCGCCAACGGTAAGGAACGGCTCGCCGACTTCGACCCCGCCAGGATACGGGCCGCCCTGCTCGGCGAACTGGAGGCCTTTGCAGGCCGCTGGAGCAAAAAGAAGGCCCTCTACTTCGACATAACCGTCCAGCGGCGGTCCGATGCGGGCACCGGCATCCAGCGGGTGGAAAAGGAGGAGCTCAAGGCCCTGCGCAGGGCGGACATCCCCTACCGGGTCATCCCCTTCTATTTCGACCGGGAGGGCAAGGGCCTGTTTGAATGTGAGACCGGGCAGGAGATTGCTCCGGCGGCGGGGGACATCGTCTATTCCGCCGACCTCTGCCTCGACGGCACCGTGGCGAACATGGCCCGGCTGGACGAGATGTATATGCGGGGCGTCCAGATCTGGTTCATGATGTATGACCTGATCCCCATCCGCTTCCCGGAGACCTGCTCGGACCGGCAGCTGCGGCCCTTCAGGGAATGGCTCACGGCCGCCTTCCGCTACACGGGAATCATCGGCATATCCAAGGCGACGACGGACGACGCACGGGCCTACCTCGAGGAGCACCCGGAGCTCAGGCGCAACCCGAACCTGCGCATGGAGTGGGCCTGGATTGGCTGCGACTTCTCCGGCCGGCGCGACATGACTGCCCCGAAACAGGCCGGCAGCACTGATACGACCGGCCCGGCCGGCGTGTCAGCCCCGGCCGACATGACAGACCGCCCCGCAGACAGCATACCCGCCCCCCGCACGGACGGCCCCGTCCGCCTGCTCATGGTCAGCACCGTGGAGCCGCGCAAGATGTACGACCAGGCGGTACAGGCGTTCGACCTGCTCAGGAAACGGGGCGCGGATGTCCAGCTGGACATCGTCGGCAGGGAAGGCTGGAAGGTGCAGGACACCGTCGCGCTGATCGAGTCCAGCCCCAGCTACGGAAGCAGCCTCATCTGGCACCGGGGGGGCATAGGCGACGAGGAGCTCGTCGGCCTCTACGAGGATGCGGACGCCATCATATTCGCCAGCAAGGCGGAGGGTTTCGGCCTCCCCATCGTGGAGGGTGCCTACTACGGAAAGCCGCTCATCCTGCGCGACATGCCCGTCTTCCGGGAAATCGCGGGAGACGGCGCCTTCTATTTCTCAGGCTACGAGCCGGAGGACCTGGCATGCGCCATCGAGGACTGGCTCGCCCTGTTCAAGGCGGGGAAGGCCCCCTCCAGCTCCGGCATACACCTCACGAGCTGGCAGGAGCACTGCGGGAAGCTGCTTGAAATCCTGACAGGAGGGGAACACGCATGAAACGCTACCTTATAACGGGATTCTCAGGCTTCGTATCCTACTGGTTCCTCAGGCAGCTGGACAGCAGCTGCGGCGACGAGAAGGCGGAGGTGCTGGGCCTGGACCTGCACCGGCCACGGAACTTCGAGCAGGACTATGCCTTCAGGAACCTGACCATCCGCTTCATGCCCATGGACCTGCTGGACCAAA
>CAMJAJ010000253.1 GCA_946403565.1 uncultured Treponema sp.
AAGATGATGCGCCGTCAGTAGAAGGAACGAAGCTCGACGGAACGAAATATCGGGTGCTTGTCGTAGACGATTCTGTTTTCGTTGCAAAGCAGTTGACTCAGATTCTGTCTAGCGATGGTTTTGAGGTTGTCGCGACCGCCATTGATGGAAAAGAGGGCGTTGACAAGTATAAGGAGCTGTGCCCCAACGTCGACTTGGTGACGATGGATATCACGATGCCCCGTATGGATGGAATCACCGCCTTGGAGCAGATTGTCGCGTTTGACAAGAATGCCCGTGTGGTCATGGTTAGCGCCCTTGGAAAGGAGGAGCTTGTCAAGAAGTCCCTCCTTGCAGGTGCAAAGAACTACATCGTCAAACCCTTGGACCGCAAGAAGGTTCTGGAAAGGATTTCTGCTTCCCTTAAGTAGGGAATGATGAAGCGGCAGGTAGGCATGGCAAGTGCCTGCCTGTGTTTTTATCTTAATATTTCCTCTTGGTTTGTTATTGCCTAGCGAAGAATTGCTTGCGTTCTTTGCTAGGCTTTCTCGCTTTAGAGCGTTGTGTTGCAATGTTTCGGGCGTTTTCCGATGCGCTGTCTCCTCCGTTCGATATTTCCTTCGTTTTTTCATTAAATCAGGCAGGCATTTTTCCGAGAATAGAAGCGGGTGGATTATTTCATGTATAGCAATGTAAAAATAAAGGTCCTGGCGAAAGAGGGGGCTGCCCTGCCTGTCTATAAGACGGCAGGCGCCGCCGGGGCCGATGTTTGTGCCTTCATAGAAAAAGAACTCGTACTTGCCCCGTTTGAAAGGCTGCTCGTTTCGACGGGCCTTTTTTTTGAAATACCGGAAGGATTTGAAATACAGGTCAGGCCCCGGAGTGGCCTCGCATTTAAGAATGGCGTGACCGTTCTTAACTCGCCAGGAACGATAGACAGTGACTACCGTGGCGAGCTGAAGGTTCTGCTGGTCAATTTCTCCAAAGAGAGCGTTACGATACGCCCCGGCGATAGGATTGCTCAGATTGTCGTCGCTCCGGTTACCCTGGCCACCTGGGAAAGGACCGACGCAATCTCCGAAAGTGCCCGGGGAACAGGCGGTTTTGGCAGCACGGGTGGCTTCCTGAATACCCAGAACTAGCCCTTCGAGTGAGGCTGCCGGCCTGATGGACTTTGATTACCTCGACGAGATAAAGATAGAGAAGCTCCCGGGAACACGCCGCTCGGCCAGGGGTAAAAAGACCCCCGGCACGCGGACACGCCAGCCCCGTTCTAGCCAGATCACCCTTGATTCAGTAAAGGACAGGAAACTCCTTATCGAGAGCCTTCGGCAGAAGGGATGGGAAGAGGAGGGGGCCGTACCGGCCCTTTCAGTCGATGCCATAGAGCGTCTGCGGAACCGCATAGAGGCGGAGAAAAAGGCGGCCTCTGCGGGTGGGGCGCTGATTCCTGATGATACGGCCGTTCCGTCTGCCGGAAAGGAGTGGACGGCCGATGCGGAGCCTGCCGGTGCGACCGATGCGGGCCGTGTGGCGGCTGCGGTTGAAACGGCGGCATCCGCCGATGACGGGGCCGCCTATGGTGCCGGACCTGTGGACGCGCCTATGGCAGCCGGGAACGCGGCTGCTTCTCCTGCGGCGTCTGAGCGTGTTCCTGCGGCCGCTGAGAAAGAGACTGTTTCCCCTGCGGCGTACGAGCGTGCTCCTGCGGTGCCCAGCCATATTCCTGCGGCCTCCGGGACGGATGGAGCGGCCGAGAAGGAGCCTGCGAAGTCGGAGCGCCCGCTCGGCAGCAGGGTCCTGCTCCGCTATATCGTGCGGGAGCTGCTCCTGTATTTTTCCATCTGCTTTGCCGCCTGCTTTGTCGTGTTCTTCGTGAACCAAATCCTGGTCATGGCAGAAACCGTCCTCAGGCAGCGCGTTCCCGCCCATAACGTCGCCAGGCTCATCCTGTACAGCCTGCCGGCGATAGTTGCCCAGTCGGCTCCCTTTGCGACGCTCGTCGGATTCCTGATGTGCGTCGGGCGGATGGCGACGGACAACGAGATCCTTATCCTCCGGGCGTGCGGCCTCCGCTATTCCGCTATCGCCGTGCCGGTGGTCGTCATGGGACTGCTGATCTCCTTCGCAGGCTTTGCCATGAACGACTACTTCCTGCCCCTTGGCCTCCTCAAGTACAACCGCCTCCGCAAGCAGATAATCCAAAGCGACCCGGCGGTGGAGATAGAAGCCAACTCCGTCAAGCGCATGCAGGGCACCTCGCTCGTGATAGGAGGCGTGAACGAGGACGGAAGCATTGCCGACCTCGTGATATTCGACAAGGATGCGACGGGGCGCGACCGGGTCATCGTGACGGGCAGGAGCGAGGTCAACAAGTCGGATGAGCCGGGTATCCTGATGCAGTTCAATATGTCGGGAGCCACCGTGCTCGAGGTGGACAGGGTGCACACCAGGAACTTCGATGTCTTTGAGTCCCAGAAGATCCAGCTCAACGTGTTTGACTCCGTCCTGCTGCCCAGCGAGGGGGTGCAGCCCCGCGAGATGACCTCCTTTGACCTCTGGAAAATCATACAGGTGATGAAGAAGGACGAGAGTGTCTCCCACAAGATGATGAACCGGTATAATCTTGAGTTTGCTAAGAAGTTTTCGCTTCCCTTCGGCTCCATCTTCTTCGCCCTGCTCGCCTTTCCGCTGGCCCTTGTCTTTGGCAAGTATGACGGCCAGACCTTGGGAATGATATTTGGAATCATAATCTCCGTAATCTATTGGGCCGCGACGATCCTGGGACAGATGTTCGGGGTCCGCAGCGGCTGGAACGGATTCTGGATGATGTGGGGGCCGAACTTTTTCATCGGCCTCGTCGGGCTCCTGCTCTATCTTGCACTGAGGAAACGATGAAACTCGCGCTCTACATGCTCCGGAGGTTTTTCTCGATATTCATCGCCTCCATGTTCTTCTTTACCCTGATACTCCTGCTCACGGACCTGCTCATGAACATCTGGGGCTACATCTCCAACGAGGCGGAACCCGCGGCCGTCGCGAAAATCCTGATTTACTACGTGCCGAAGAGCCTGTGGTATTCCCTTCCCATGGCGGTGCTTTTCGCCACGGCCTACATGCTGAGCGATTTCTACGCGAACAACGAGCTGCTTGCCCTGTTTGCCTCGGGCATATCCATCTTCCGCTTCACCATGCCGCTCGTTGTTCGCGTAGAAAACGCTCAGCATGTAGGCCGAGGCGAAAAGCACCGCCATGGGAAGGG
>CAMJAJ010000254.1 GCA_946403565.1 uncultured Treponema sp.
GCGGATGTGGACAGGATAATCGACGCGACCGGGATGGAGGCCGGGGCGAAGGAGCTCGCCCACCGGATCTTCCGCATCGTCGCGGAGGCGGAGGGCAAGGCCCACAGGCTCCCGGTCGACCAGGTGCATTTCCACGAGGTCGGCGCGCTGGATTCCATCGTGGACGTGATAGCCCTCGCCGTCTGCTTCGAGAACCTCAGGAAGTCGCAGGACATCGGCCGCGTCTACGCCCCCTACCTGGTCGAAGGGAGCGGGATGGTGCGCTGCCAGCACGGGCTGCTTCCCATCCCCGTCCCGGCAGTCTCCAACATCGCCTCCTCGTACGGCATACCGCTCAGGATCGTTCCCGACCGGGGCGAATTCGTCACGCCGACCGGGGCGGCCTTTGTCGCGGCGGTCGCGACGGACTTCCGCCTGCCGCCCGAGCTGGTGCTGGTCAGGACGGGAATCGGCGCAGGCAAACGGAGCTACGAGCGGACGAACATCTGCCGCGCGAACATCGTGCGGGAGGCGGCCGGGGCCCCGGGCGGCGGCGGTACATGCGGTCAGCCTGGCAGCGGCATGGCGGGCGACATCCGCGGCGCAGCGGGTGACAGTCACGACGCGACGGGCGGCAGCGCCATCTACAAGCTTGAGAGCAACATCGACGATTCGACCGGCGAGATGCTCGGCTTTTTGATGGAGCGGCTCTTCGAGGCGGGCGCGCGGGACGTGCAGTATGTCCCCTGCTACATGAAGAAGAACCGCCCGGCCTACCTCCTGAGCGCGATCTGCGCGGAGAAGGACGTGGGCCTGCTGGAGGACATCATCTTCAAGCATACGACGACGATCGGAATCCGCAGGGTGCGGATGGAGCGGAGCGTCCTGGAGCGCGAGCAGGTCACGGTGGAATCCGCCTGTGGCCCGGCGCGGGTGAAGAAGGTGATCCTCCGCGACGGCGAGGTCCGATTCTACCCGGAATACGAGGACGTTGCGGAGATCTCGCGGCGGACGGGCAGGGCCTTTGCCGAAATTTACCGGGAACTGCTTGCCCAGTGCGGCCAATCGCGCTAGTCTATAGGAAATGGTGAAGGCCGGTTCAAAGGCCCCGGCGGTTCTGCCGCCGCTGGCCCTGAAGCAGCCTCTCTGCTATATTGATTATAAAGGAATAGTCCTGTTCGGAAACTACGTTTCCGCTCAGGTGACGAGTCCAAAATCGCTGAAATAGCGCGATTTTGGACATCGCATTTCAAGTCAACCTGTTCGGAAACTGAGGTTTCCAAACAGGTTTAATGAAAGGAGAAAACTATGGCATGTTTTACGGTACCATTGGCGGAGGCCGTCGTGGTGACGGCGGTGAGGAAGCTGGCCCTCCGCCGGCACGCAGGCGCTACGGTGAGCGCGGCGAAGGAAGGCAAGCTGGAGTCCTTCAAGGACAAGCTCGCCGTGCTTGAGAAGATGCTGTACGGCGGGAGCTTCCTCCTTGCCATCGAGCACATCTACCACGGGGAGGTCGTCCTGTATCCACCCTTCCTGACCGCGATGCGGGACCCGGAGGAGATTCCCGTCATGCTCCACGAGATGGCGACGGTCGGCGTCGGCATGGCCCTGCTGGTGACGGCGGTCTGGGGGGCGGGCTGTCTGGTTGCCTCCTTGCTGAAGCAGCGTTCCGGCGGAACCCCGTCGGCCTTGCAGGGGGCAGTCTGATGTGTCTGATTCTTACGATTGCGGCGGCGCTCGCGTTCAGCGTTGCCTTCTTTGCCGGCCGGAAGAATCATTCCGGCACGAAGTCCGTGGCGACGGTCACGCTCATGTTCTGGGCGGCCGCCCTGATGTGGAGCGTCGACGGGATAGCGAGCGTGCTTTCGGGCGAGCCATTCTTCGACATCAGCGTTGAGGACACGCTGCTTGGCGGCATCATCGTCGCCGCCGGCCTGCTCGCGTTCGGCCTTTTGACCTTCTTGGAACGGAGGAAGACAGCGCAGGCACTCTGATTTTCCTGCCTGGTCCAGCGCATCCCGGACAGGGTACGCTGGCACTCACCGGCGCGAAGTCCTGAAACTGAGGCCACCGGCAGTCCAGCCCTGTCCGCCCCGGGCCTCCCCCCCTTAACCTCACCTCCCGGGCCGCCATCGCGGGACTGTCACGTCTATCCGCGGCCCCTCTTCCGCCCGACCGGCCTGACCTATCCACCTTCCCCGGGCCGGACTTGCCCGCTACTCCGCCCTGCCTGTCCGCATTCCCCCTTGGGCGGCCCGTTGCTTGAACGCCGTCCGCCTGTTTTCCGCTTGTGTCGGCGGAACTTCTCGGCTATAATGAAAGGAAACAATCGTGTAAGGAGATTTCCATTATGGGTAAATATGCAGGAACCAAGACCGAGCAGAACCTGCTGGCGGCATTTGCCGGCGAGTCGCAGGCCCGGAACAAGTACGTTTTCTTTTCGGCCGTGGCCAAGAAGGAAGGCAACGAGGCCGTGGCCAAGGTGTTCGAGAAGACCGCCGGCAACGAGGAGCAGCATGCGAAGATGTGGCTCAAGGAGCTCGAGGGCATCGGCGACAGCACTGCCAACCTGACCGCCGCAGCCGACGGCGAGAACCATGAGTGGACCGACATGTACGTGGGATTCGCCAAGACCGCCGAGGAGGAGGGATTCCCCGAGCTTGCCGCGAAGTTCCGCGCCGTCGCCGCAATCGAAAAGCGGCACGAGGAGCGCTACCGCGCCATGCTCAAGGACGAGAAGACCTCAGCAAGGCTGAAGGACAGTTCGGTCAAGATATGGGAATGCCTGAAGTGCGGCCACATCGTCGTCGGGGAAAAGGCCCCCGAGTACTGCCCCACCTGCGGCGAGTCCAACCAGTATTTCGAGGTGCGTGAGGACAACTACGACCTCATCATGACCTGGGGCCGCTAGTCCCTGCAGGAGTCACGCCGCTGCCCGGAACGGACGGCGGCGCAGTTCCTTCCGACGGGGAGCCTTCCCCGCCGCTAGTTCTTGTCGCTGTTGAACACGATGGCGGCTATGACCCCGGGAAGCCATCCCACGCAGGTCAGCACAAGGGTCAACACGACCGCCCCGCAGCCCCGGTCCAATACCGCCAGGGGTGGAAATATCACGCACAAAATCGCCCGTCCGCAGCCCATCGCAAATCCTCCTACTCTCCTACAGTGCCCGTTTCTCTATCGGTTTCGGTGTATCCAGAGCCAATTTCAAAAGTCCGCTGGACTTTTGAAACCGCCTCTTCATTCTATACGAGCATCGG
>CAMJAJ010000255.1 GCA_946403565.1 uncultured Treponema sp.
AGGCTCAAGGGGAGTAAACGTATATTCAACAGTAATTCCGCCAAATTCGTTGCAGCTGTCCAGGGTTTCAGACCCGAAAGAAAAGGACTGGCAGACAGCAGCAAAAAACAGGATACAGAAACACAACAGCCTTCTCATAGTTTTTTCTCCTTCCTGCAAAACAACCTTCCGCTTCAAACGTTACGTTATTTCCTTAATACAGACTGATACGGACTGACGAAAACAGGCTTCCCGTGGGTTGAACGGGAAGCCTGCGCAAAAGAGCCTACGAAAGGAAGTGTCCCCCCGCCAGAACGGGGAGGGACGGTGTTTTACTTCTGCTTCTTGCTGAAGGTCTTGATTCCCTGGATGACCAGGACGATTGCCAGGACGGCCATCGCGGAGGCGAAGACCAGCTGGAACCAGTTGCCCCAGTGGAAGGCATTCTTGGCACCGGCAGCCATCGCGGAGATCTTGGCGATGACGGTCCTGATCAGCTGGGTCAACGTCGCGGCGAGCATGAAGACCGTCGGAATCAGGAACATCTTGTTGTTCTTACCGGCGTTGCCAAGCCAGGCGGCGACCGCCATGAGGGCGATTCCGGCGAGCAGCTGGTTGGCGGCTCCGAACAGTCCCCAGATCTGGGAGAGTGAAAGTCCTCCGAGGATACAGCCGATCGTGACCATGAAGATGGTTCCGGTCAGCGGATGGGCCAGGAAGGCGCGGATGCCCTTCGCATCCTTGTAGGACTTCTGGCCGTCCTTGAGGAAGAGCTCGCTGAACATGAAGCGGCTCAGGCGGGTTCCCGTATCAAGGGAGGTCAGGGCGAAGACAGAGACTGCCAGCGTCAGCAGCGCGTAGATGGCGGTGTTGCCGTTGAACATCTTGGCGATTCCGGACGCGAACGCGACAGGCGGCGCACCCTTGAAGCTCAGGGAAGCTCCCTCGCCGACGAGGAAGTCCTTGGAGACCATTCCGACGGCGATGAGCGAGATGACACCGAGCAGGGACTCGATGAGCATGGAGCCGTAGCCGATAGCCTTGGCGTTCTTCTCATTGTCCAGCTGCTTGGACGTGGTTCCCGTGGAAATCAGCGAGTGGAAGCCGGAACATGCGCCGCATGCCACCGTGATGAAGAGGGCAGGGAACATGGGGCCGATGGAGGTCTTCCAGCCGTTGAAGGCGGGCAGCTCGAAGGTCGCTCCGCCGGTGAAAGCTGAGATGATGATTCCAACCAGGGCGAGGGCCATCATGGCGTACAGCAGGAATGAGGACAGGTAGTCGCGGGGCTGGAGCAGGATCCAGACCGGAACGAGCGATGCGACGACGATGTAGATTCCGATGATGATGATCCATGCGGTGCGTCCCAGGGCGAGGCCGAAGTTCAGTCCGAACCAGATGGAAAGGACGACGCCGACGAGGCCGATGATCGTCGCGACCGTGGTGGAGAGTCCGCACTTGTTGGTCAGGATTCCATAGATGATAGCGAGGACGATGAAGAGGACGGAGATCATGGCCGTCTTCTGGTTTCCGTTGACCGGATGGAAGACGATTCCGAACTGTCCGGCGTCGGCGGCGGTATAGAAGGTTCCGGCGACGACGTTGACGAAGGACGCGATGACGAGGATCAGCACGAGCAGGGCGAAGATGATGAAGAGCTTCTTGGAGGTCTTGCCCATCGAAGACTTGATGATTTCACCGACCGACTTTCCGTTGTTGCGGACGGAGGCGAAGAGCGAGCCGAAGTCCTGCAGGCCGCCGAAGAAGATTCCTCCGATGACGCACCAGAGGAAGACCGGCACCCAGCCGAACACCGCTGCCTGGATGGGGCCGTTGATGGGGCCTGCTCCGGCGATTGACGAGAAGTGGTGTCCCATGAGGACCGCGGGCTTGGCGGAGACGTAGTCAACGCCGTCGGGGGTTGCCACGGCAGGGGTGTTCTTCTTAGGATCGATTCCCCACTGCTTGGCGAGCCATGAACCGTAGAACACATACCCGCACAGAAGCAGGGCGGCTGCGGCCAGAATGATTAACAATGCTGTCATACCGTTACTCCAAACGTTTTATTTGCTAGGCCGCCGCCGTTAGGCCAGCGATCCTATCATAGCCTTTAGGTTTTTCCCCAGACGGTTGCAGACGGTGCTTCCGCCCTCCGCCTCCCAGACGAGCAGCCGGTAGCCGCTCCAGCCCTGCAGTCCCCACCGGTAGGACTTGTAGCGGTACAGGCGCCGGGCCTTCTTGAGGGCCTCCTTTTCCGCGCTGTCGCACAGCAGCACCAGGCTGATGTCGCTGTTGCGGTGGTTGCCGTCCGGATGCACGCGGGACAGGCCCTCTTCCCAGGCCCGCCCGTCAAGCGTGAGCAGGGCCTCCAGGGTGAGGTGCCCCTCGCTCGCGAAAAAGACGTATTCGTGGGAGTCTATGTCCGCGACGTGTGCCGACTTGACGAGCATATACTGCTCGGTGTGGGAGTGGAACTCCGCCTCGGCCACGAAGGGGGCTGCCGCTCCTTCCCGCTTGACGGTATAGTAGCCGCTGAAGGATTTCAGCAGCAGCTCCAGCATTTCCCCTCGCGTCTTCATCGCCATCGACTCCAGTGCCTTCTCAAATTGTGCGGGCAGTTCCAAAAGCCTGGGCAGCCTTTTGAAACGCACTCTAATTCCAGAGTATACGCAAAGATGAAATATTTGTAAAGTACCTGTAATCCTGTTTCAGTATCGGCGGGTTCCAAGGGAAACAAGAGGCGATTCCAGGGATGGGGGGCGTGAAATCTTTCCCCTCCTGTGATATGATGGGGGTATGACGACGGACGTTTATTCCCAGTATTTTTCGGCTGAATGTGAGTATGGCGGCGTGCGGCGCAGGGCGGCCCTGGTGACCCTCACCGCCGACTCGGAGCAGGGGCATATCTCCTACACCGCCGGGGTGACTTTCTTTCCCCATGTGGACGACGAGGACTTCGCCGTGAGCTACGATGCAGCCCGGTCCCAGGTGCTCTACGAGGGCACGGGCCGCCGTTCCAAGAAGCGGGAGGAGGCCCTTTTAGGCGGGCTGCACCCGGCCGTCGATGCCCTGGCGGCCGCGCTCAACGCGACGGTCCTGTGGGACAGGCCGCTGCGTCCGGAGCGCAGGGGTTAGCAGGCCGGGCGAATCATGCTGACGGACAGCCCTGCCAGTGGCGGCTAGCCGCGCCGGTCGATGATCCGTTTGGTCTTCTTCTCGCTGCGGGGCAGCTCGCCCTCGCCGACGACCTTGACCTCGG
>CAMJAJ010000256.1 GCA_946403565.1 uncultured Treponema sp.
GGATGAATTTGCCGCCCTTGGAACGGGCGAAAAGATAGTTGAAAAGGGCGGTCCTCACGCCGCCGATGTGCTGCATTCCGGTCGGGGACGGCGCATAACGTACCCTCACCTCATCTGCCATAGTATATACCTCAGTAAATTGATTTTGTCCAAACATTATAGTAAAAAGGGTGCAAAAGCACAAGGCGGGCGGGATGACCGGCAGCGGCAGGATGATATGCATCTAATCAGCCGTGACGGGAGCATCCTTTGATTTGACAGCCCGCCGAAAGGCCTATATTATTAAGGATATGAAAAGCATCTCAAAGTCCAAGATATGGCTCTTCGCCCTCGGCCAGTTCGGCTGGGCGCTCCTGTCCGGCCTGATAGGAACCTACCTCGTCAACTTCTACCTGCCGGGCGACTCCGACATCGCCGCAGGACAGCCGGTCCTGATACCGCAGGGGCGGGTGGTGCTGGGCTTCCTGACGGTCATCGGGCTGGTGACCGCCCTGGGCCGCCTCTTTGACGCGGTGACCGACCCCCTCGTGGCATCCCTCTCGGACAAGTGCAGGTCCAAGGCAGGCAGGCGCATCCCCTTCCTCAAGTGGTCGGCCCTCCCGCTGGCGGCATGCACGGTGCTCGTGTTCTGCGCCCCCTTTCCCGCGGAAGGGAGCGGAAAGCTCCTGAACTCCATCTGGCTCTGCGCCTTCGTGCTCGCCTACTACCTCCTGATAACCTGCTACTGCACGCCCTACACCGCGCTCTACTCCGAGATAACCCACACCGACTCCGAGCGCATGATGGCCTCCACCGCGATTTCGTTCACCTTCATCGTCGGCCAGGCAGTCGGCTACCTGGGCCCGGTGTTCTGGGGCGGCCTGGTCCCCTCGATGGGAAGGGCGGCCGCGATCCGGACGGTATTCGCAGCCTTCGCCGTGCTCGCCCTCGCCTGCATGTACGTCCCCGTGTTCGCCATACGGGAGGCGGACTACGTCAGCGCCCGGCCCTCCGAGGCAGGCGTGCTGGAGTCCCTGGGCAAGACATTCCGCAACCGGCCCTTCCTCGTGTTCGTCTGCTCCGACATCTTCTACTGGATCGGACTCACCGTCTTCCAGACCGGCATCCCCTACTTCGTGAAGGACCTGATCGGGCTTCCGGAGATCTGGCAGTCCCTGCTGCTGGTCGCCATGACGGCCCTCTCCCTCCTCTTCTACATACCGATCAACATCGTCACAAAGAAGACCGGCAAGAAGGCCGTGGTGCTGTTCGCCTTCGCCATGTTCACGGCGGCCTTCCTCTTCACCGCCTTCACCGGCAGATTCGGCAGCTCGCAGGGCATGAAGCTGGCGCAGGGCGTGCTGCTGATCGTCCTGGGCTCCCTCCCGCTCGCCATATTCGGCATCCTGCCCCAGGCCATGGTCGCCGACTGTGCCGAATCCGACCGGAGGCAGACGGGTGAGGACCGGCAGGGAATGTTCTTCGCCGCCCGCACCTTCTGCTTCAAGCTGGGCCAGAGCATCGCGATGGTCCTGTTCACCAGCCTCGCGACCATAGGCACGGGAGGCCTGGGCTACCGCCTTGCCGCCGCCCTGTCCTCCGTCCTCTGCCTTGTCGGCGGCGTCATCCTGCTCTTTTACGACGAGAAGGCCGTCAAGTCCGTATGAAACGCTCGTGGACTGTCCCGTCGGAATCGTCAGGGGAACGGCTTGACCTCTTCCTCCGGAGGGAACTGCCACTCCTGTTCCAGCAAGGCGAGAAGCTTTCCAACGCCAAAATCCGCCGCCTGATCGTTGCGGGCGGCTGTGCCGTCGACGGCAGGCAGTGCAGGCGGCCGGCATTCGTCCTCCGCGCGGGCAGCCGGGTGTCCGTGGACATCGACGAAGAGAAGCTCTTCTACGAGAAGGACAACGGCGACGTGGCCTTCACCCTGGAGGAGCAGGACGTGCTGTACGAGGACGATGTGCTACTCGTCGTCAACAAGCCCCCCTTCCTGCCGAGCGAAGGGACCATCGTGGAGGGCCGGGCGAGCATGCACCAGGCCGCTGTCGACTACCTGTGGAGAAAGAATCCCTCCCTGCGGAACCCGCCCTACGTCGGCATCATGCACCGGCTGGACCGGGAGACGAGTGGGGCCCTGCTGTTCACGAAGACGCGGCAGGTGAACAAGGTCGTCCACGATCTGTTTGAAGGCCGCTCGATACGCAAGCAGTACCGGGCCGTCGCCAGCGTCCCTGCCGGAAGGCTCCGGGGCCTGTCCCTGCCCTACCGCTTCAGCGTGGACGACCATATCGGCCGCGTCAGCCCAAAAAGCCAGGCATGCAGGATGGGCGAAGTCCCGGAGGCCAAGGGCGGACTCCATGCGCACACGGACTTCACCATCGTGCAGGCGGACGGGGACGTGTGCTACATAGACTGTACGCTTGGAACGGGCCGCACCCATCAGATACGGGTCCACCTGTCCCTGTCCGGCTTCCCCATTGTCGGCGATTCCCTCTACGGCGGCCCGGACGGCTTTTCCACGAACGGAGGCAGGATCATGCTCCACGCGGGCATCCTGGAGTTTCCCCATCCGCTATCGGGGAACAGCATCCGCTGCGAGGCCCCGCTGCCGCCCCTGTTCGGGCCGGCCCCATCGGCTGAACCGCCTTCCCTGCGTGATGGACTTGAAAGCGCAGGCCATTAGCATATAGAATATGCTGCAATGCAAAAGCTATCCGCATTCAGAAAGACAGGCCTCTTCTACACCCTGCTCACGGCCCTGATAAACCTCATCCTCACCGCCGTACTGTCCTGTGTTCCCGGCCCGAACTTTGACGAGGCCGTCACGGTCAAATGGCTTGAGTTCCTGAACGGCTCGAGTGTCAAGTATTGGGGAGGGGTAATCCCATACGTGATTCCCATACTCTTCTGCCTCTGCTATGCGCTATGGGGCAGGAAGGAAGAAAGGCTCAGGAAGCGGGCGGTATCCATGCCCATGTTCATGGCCCTGTCCACCTTTGCCGGCTGGTTTGCGAACTATGCGACCGTCATCCTCTGCGCATGCATGGCGCGGAGGAAGCTTGGCATCAGCATACGCTTCATCCTGATCATAAACAGCATTGCGAACCCGCTGGTCGGAATTGCCGCCTCCACGATGGTCTTCCTCGTCCTTGAACGGCTGAACCAGACGATGCTGCTCCCCGTCTTCTTCCCCGAAGGCAGGGTCTGGGCAGTCAAAACGCTTTTCCGTCCCAAGATCGGTATGCTTTTGAG
>CAMJAJ010000257.1 GCA_946403565.1 uncultured Treponema sp.
CAGGGGGCGCCGGCGGCAACGGCAGGGGAGGCGGCAGGGGGGAGGTGATTCTTTCCTTGACAGCGGCTTCCTATTGGTGTAGCATTGAACTAGATATGTTGAACCTTTCTGTCGAAACAGTAGCACCCGGCTCATACATCCTTGTGGAGAACAAGGAGCCGCAGGACTACTTCTACATCATCAAGAGCGGCGAGGTGCTCGGCACCCGCAGGTACAGCAAGACCAGCCGGACCCTGGGGAACGGCAACGTCATCGGCGTAGTCCCCTGCATGACCGCGCGTTCCCAGACGGAAAGCGTGCTTGCCAAGACGCAGGTGACGCTCGTCAAGGTGAAGCATTCCCAGTACGAGGACTTCATAAAAGAAAACCCGACCATCGCGATGAAGATAGTCCAGATGCTTTCCCGCGACCTGCGCAACTTCAACGAGGCCTACGAGAAGAAGACCGGCAGCGCCGACGGGGGCGGACTGCGGACGGAGCAGCTCTTCCGGACCGCGCAGTACTATGAGGGCAAGGGGCAGCCCAGCGTGGCGAGCTTTGCCTACCATCAGTACCTCAAGGAGGCCCCGGACGGTCCCAACGTCAGCGAGGCGAAGCGGGCGATTGAACGCCTTGCCTCAAAATCCCAGGCCGTCCACCTGGAGCCGAAGGAGGAGATGAGCCGCTTCTACCCCAAGGAGACGATGGTCTTTGCCGCGGGACAGACGGGCAGCGAGATGTTCATCGTCAACAGCGGCTGCGTCCGCATCTCCAAGATCGTGAACGACGCCGAGCAGGCCATCGTCTACTTCAAGCGCGGCGACATACTGGGCGAGATGGCCCTGGTGGACAACGAGTTCCGCTCCGCCAACGCCATCACGACGGAGGACAGCAACCTCCTCGTGCTCAACCGGCAGAACTTTGACCAGATGGTCGCGACCCAGCCCCAGTACATCCTCAAGCTGACGGCGACGCTCGCCAACCGCTACTGGTACTCCTACCGCCGCTACGGCAACATCTGCCTGACGGACGTGCGGGAGCGGCTGATCGACATGATAGCCATGCAGGTGGAGATGAACCGGACGGGGCGCAACTGGTCAAACAGCTACGAAACGGAGCTGGGGCTGGCGGACCTGATGGTCCTGTGCCACATCCCCGCCTCGGAACAGGAAGACGCGAGCTACCAGATCAAGACCACGCGGGGAATCGAGTTCAAGAACGACAAGATCGTCGTCAAGGACGTGGAGATGGTGCTCAAGATGGCCGAATACTACCGCAACAAACGGGACAAGCAGTCCTAGCCCGCCGCGTAAAGGCAGCCAACCCGGGCTGCCATCACGCATCCGCATTCATTTTCAGACCGACCGCATGGCCCGCCCGGGCCGTGCGGTTCTTTTTTATGATGATGGACGATAGCGAGACTGACGTGCACCAGGTTTTAGCCTATTATAATAGCTTTAACTATGTTAGAAATGTCAGAACTGGAAAAAGTCTATTATTCCATCTGGAATTATACATGCTCCATTAACAGGAAGAGGAAAGAAGCTTAGGGCCCTTTGTGATAGCAATCCAGAAAGATACGTTACCATGGAATGGTGGGATTGGTATCAGCACCGTTGGCCCTAGTCCAGCTTCCTGTCGTCCAGCCTGCCCCGCCGCTTCAGCATCAGGTACAGGGCGACGCAGATGAGCGAGGACAGGAGGGAACCCGCCGGGGCGGCCAGCCCCATCTCGTAAAGGGTCGCCGGGAAGAACTTGGAGGCAAGGTAGGCACCGGGAATCCTGACCAAGAGGATCGACGACACGTTGTGGATGAACGACAGCATGGACATTCCCAGCGCAGAAAAGAAGCCCGAGAAGGGGAAGTGCACCCCCGCGAACACGCAGTCCAGTACGTAGGTCCTCAGGTACTGCTCCCCCAGGCGGACGACCTCCGCGTCGGAGGTGAAGAGCGAGAGGAAGGGGGCGGAGGCAAACTGGAAGACGACGGCGAACAGGGCCCCGATGCCCACCGCGATGGCCGTGCCGTACAGGAGCGTCCGCCGCGCCCTGACGTAGCTGCCCGCGCCGATGTTCTGGGCGGCGATTGCGGAGACGGACGAGAGCATGGAGGAGGGAATCAGGAAGAGGAAGCAGATGATCTTCTCCACGATTCCGACCGCCGCCGCGACGGTCACGCCCCTCCGGTTCGCTATGACCGTGATCAGCAGGAAGGAAATCTGCACGAAGCCGTCCTGCATCGCGATGGGGAAGCCGATGGACAGCATGCCCTTGATCAGCGACGGCTCCGGCTCCAGGTCGCCCCGGCCCAGCGCCACGCCCAGGTGCAGCTTCTTGGTCGCGACAAGGGCGGCGGCGACGCTGACCGCCTGGGCCAGCACCGTACCGAGCGCCGCCCCGGTCGCCCCCATACCCAGGGCACCCATGAAGAGGTAGTCCAGCGCGACATTGACTGCACAGGCGAGCGCGATGAAGTACATGGGGCTTTTAGAGTCCCCCATCCCCCGGAACACCGAGCTGAGGACGTTGTATGCGATGATGAAGGGAATGCCCGCGAAGCAGACCGTGAGGTAGCGCCTGGTCTCCGCGACGGACTCAGGCGGCGTGGACATGAGCGCGACGACGGGCGACCGGGCGGCCAGCAGGACGAAGGTCAGCACGAGGGCGACCACGGCGAACATGGAGACCGTGTTCCCTATCAGGCGGGATATGCCCCGCTCGTCGCCCGAGCCGACCGCCCGGCTGATCAGGACGGTGCTCCCCATCGCGAGGCCCACGATGATGACCGTGACCATGTGCATGAGCTGGCTGCCTATGGCGATCGCCGAGATGACGTCCGCCCCGTTGAACTGGCCCGCGATGTACAGGTCGGCCAGCCCGTAGAGGGTCTGCAGGAAATAGGCAAGCAGGTAGGGAAGGGAAAACCTGATTATGGTGGAGGCGATGCCGCCTTCGGTCAGTTTGCGGGGCATGGTGGACAGCCTAGCATAAAAGCAGGCAATCCGCAAGGGCATGCAGCCCGGGGCAGGCAGGGCACGGGCGGCGGAACAGACGGGCGACCTGGACAGGCAAGGGGCTCCCGCCCCTTACGCCTTGCAGTTCTTTTTGCCCCATTCCGGGATGAGGCGCTGGGGGTCGCGGCTGGCGAGCAGCTTTGCGAAGAGGCCCTCCGCCTGGGCGAAGGCCTGCGACAGGATGATCCGCTCGTCCGGGCTGAAGGAGCCGAGCACGTAGTCCGCGACGTTGCCGTCCT
>CAMJAJ010000258.1 GCA_946403565.1 uncultured Treponema sp.
CCACATGGCTCGTGCTGTCATAACCGGCAGCCTTGACAGTTCCTTCTACATGGCTCGTGCTGGTAGGAGCAGCCGTAGCGACGACTCCATTGACTGTACTGGTGCTGGCGGGGATTGCCGTACAGCAGGTGCAGGGATCAGCTGCATATACGCCCGCGGACACTCCGATGCAGAGCGCCGCGGCAACAAATGCAAAACGATTGGCCTTCATATACTATTTCTCCTCTTTCCTTATATCCAAATATACAAAAGTGTACACTAGTCTTTCGGCATTTGTCAAGCAAATCACCCGAAAAAATGCAAAAAGTCCGTCTCCGGCTACTTCCGGGCCAGTTCGCCGACCGCCGTCACGACCCCGGCCAGGTTCTGGAAGTCGGCAGGAACGATGATCTTTGTCGCCTGACCGGCCGCCGCCTTCTCCAGCGACTCCAGGCTGCGGAGCTTTATCACGGCGGAATCCGGGGCGGACTCCTTTATCATCTTGAGTCCGTCGGCGGTCGCCTGCTGGACCGAGCGGATTGCCGCGGCCTCTCCTTCCGCCTTGCGGATCCGGGCCTCCTTGTCGGCCTCAGCCCGCAGTATCGTGGACTGCTTCTCCGCCTCCGCCGCGAGGATGGCCGCCTGCTTCTTACCCTCGGCGACGAGGATCTCGGACTGCTTCTGGCCTTCCGCCACAAGGATCTTCTCGCGCCGCTCGCGCTCGGCCCGCATCTGCTTCTCCATGGCCTCGCGGATGGCCTCCGGCGGCATGATGTTCTTCACCTCCACGCGGTTCACCTTGATTCCCCAGGGGTCGGTCGCCTCGTCCAAGATGGCCCGCATCTTGGTGTTTATCACGTCGCGGCTGGTCAGCGTCGTGTCCAGGTCCAGCTCTCCGATGATGTTACGGAGGGTGGTCGCCGTCAGGTTCTCTATGGCGAGCATCGGCTTTTCCACCCCGTAGGTGTAGAGCTTGGGATCGGTTATCTGCATATAGACGACGCTGTCTATCTTCATCGTTACATTGTCCTTCGTGATGACCGGCTGGGGCGGGAAGTCCATGACCTGCTCCTTGAGCGACACGTTGTTCGCAATGGCGTCGATGAACGGCATCTTCACGTGCAGGCCGGCCCCCCAGGTGGCGGCGTAGGTCCCCAGCCGCTCGATGATGTAGGCGCGGGACTGGGGGCAGACCCTGATGTTCGTGATGACGAGGATCATCACGATCAAAACCAATGCAACAATAACATACAGCGACATACTAAACTCCTGTGACTATGAGTGTATTTCCTTTGATTTCCTTCACGACGCAGTCCGTTCCGGCCCCGATGGGGCGGCCGTCCTCGCTCTCCACGGCCCATTCCATGCCCTTCAGCCTGACAGCCCCCTTCTCCTGCTCCGTCACCGCCTTCAAAAGCGTGCAGCGGCTCCCGATCAGGGCATCGGAGTTGGTCGCGGTCCTCTTGATTTTGAGGAACCTGAGGGCAATCGGCCGGGTAAAGACCAGCAGGAGGACCGAAATCAGGGCAAACAGCAGGAGCTGGACGGGGACAGGGACGGGCAGCATGGACACGAAGACCAGCACGAGCGCACCAGCGGCGAACCAGACCGTCGTCAGCGACATCGTGAAGGCTTCCACCACGAAGCAGATGAGCATCACCGCAAGCCAGACCCAGGGCATAAAGCCCTGCCAGTTCCATTCAGGAATCAGAAGCATACCAGCATTATACCGCGTGGCGGGAGCTTTGTACAGGGAAAAAACGCCGGCCTTTTTCCAAAATAAGTTGAAAAAGCCTTGCCGACTGAATTATAATGGCAGGATATGAGTGACACGCTTTCTAAGGACAAAAAGGCGGCTACGAAGAACCTGACGGTCCTCTTTTTGGGAACATTCCTTCCTATTCTTGTCGTAACGATTACAGCCGGGGCAATCCTCTTTGCCCTGTCCACGACGCTTATAAACCGACATGCCCAGTCCGAAGCGAAGGCCGCGGGCCAGAAGCTCAAGACCGAGATATCGGGATTCATAGACCCGGTGATTACGGGCTGCGAGGACTTCGCATCCTTCGCCAGGCTCAGGAATGATGCCGAGGCCCTGGACGACCTCATCCACGCCATCGGCACGAACCTTCCCTATTCCGCCTCCGCCTATTACGGGACGAAAATCAGCCGCTTCGAGCAGGGCGGCCTGTACCTGGACAGCACGGACT
Organism: uncultured Treponema sp.; assembly: GCA_946403565.1. The sequence goes on from CAMJAJ010000258.1 coordinate 2,190, forward strand.
GGACTCCCCCCGACGACTGGCAGATGAGCGACGAGCCGTGGTATGCCAACTGTCTGAACGCCCGGGGAAAGGTGACGTTCAACGACCCCGTGATGGACATAATGACCAAGACGCTCTGCGCGACGGTCGGCAAGTCCGTGTCCATCGGCGACAGGGAGGGCGTCTTTGCCGTAGACCTGCAGCTTTCCGTGCTCACCGACATCATAAGCTCCATCTCGATCTCTGAGCGCGGCAAGGTCTTTCTCGTGCTTTCTGACGGCACCTATCTGACCAATCCCGACGCGGGCAAGGTTTCCACGGCGAACTACCTGACGGACAGCACGCTTTCCCGCTCCGCTGCCGAGTATTTCGACGGCACGACGAAGGCCTTCGTAGAGAAGGGCCAGTACTATGCCGTCATGCCGATTGAGGCCGCAGGCTGGTATATCGTGGCGGAAGGCCCGATCAGCGACTTCACGGGAAAGACCGTCTCGCTGATCGTCATCTTTGAGCTGGTCCTCACGGCCTTTTCTTTGTTCAGCTCGCTGATGAACATCGGTATGATCAAACGGATGCGCCGCGGCGAGCAGGAACTGGGCAGGAACATCTACAGCGAGTCGGAGAAGCTGGTGGCCAACTCCCGCGAGACTGCCGAGACGGCACAGAACCAGAACGCCGCCGTCAAGGAGATCGTCGCCACGATGGAAGACTGCACGGCCCTGAGCGAGGACATCTCCAAGCAGATTACCGACGTGTCCGCCCTTGCCGTGAAGACGAACGGCGACGTGGCGGACGGCGTCGAGCTTATCGCCGACAACGTGGCCCAGCTGAGGGATATCGCCGAGGCCAACACGACCACGATAGCGGGCATCAAGGAGCTGGGCGACAAAATCACGAACATCTGGGACATCGTCACCCTGATCAACTCGGTCGCCGACCAGGCGAAGATCATCGCCTTCAACGCGGAGCTCGAGGCATCGAGCGCAGGAGAGGCGGGCAAGAACTTCCACATCGTCGCGACCGAAATCCGCCGGCTTGCGGACAGCATCATCGACGGGAC
>CAMJAJ010000259.1 GCA_946403565.1 uncultured Treponema sp.
ATTCAAAGTGACCTCCAACGCCGTCAGTTTCCTTGGCGACTACGTGACCCAAAGCTGGAGCGCGTCCGACGGGCTTCCCGGCAACAACATCACCGACGTGCTCCAGGCCCGGAGCGGCTACATGTACTTCGGAACCTACACGGGCCTGGTCCGCTTTGACGGAATAGATTTCCTGACCCTGAACAGGGCGTTTGACCCCGATTACGACTTCGTCTCCGCCCGCAAGGTATTCGAGGACACCCAGGGGAACATCTGGGTCGGCTCCAACGACGAGGGCGTCTTCCGCCTGGGGACGGACGGCTCCATCCTCAAGCTGGACATGTCCACGGGCCTCCCCAACAACTCCATCCGCGCCTTCACCGAAGACCAAAACGGCAACATCTGGATCGGCACGGCCTCGGGCGTCGCCTACTACACGCCGGAGGGGGAAATCGAGATTCCAGAAGGGCTGGAACAATACGGCGAGCAGAACATCCTGGTCCAGAGCCTCTACTGCGACACGGCGGGCCGCGTCTGGCTGTCCAGCCTGAACCCCGGCAGCACCTACACCTGGTCGTCCGGCTCCTTCTCCCGCTTCAAGGGCTTCCAGTCCCTGCCCAAGGATTCCGCCATAAGCTGCGTAATGCAGGAACATTCGGGCGCCTTCTGGTTCGGCATCGCGCCCCACTACGCCGTCAGGACGGACGACAAGGGCGGGGAACAGGTCTACGACCTCACGCTCGCCGAAAGCGAAAGCACGATCGTCGGGGACATCTTCCAGGACAGCTCCGGCAACATCTGGTTCTCCATGGACCGCGGCCTGGTCATCATGCACCACGGGCAGCTCTGCTACTATGACATACAGCAGGGGCTCATCGACAACAACGTCAACTGCGTCTTCGAGGACAAGGAAAGGAACATCTGGATCTGCACCGACCGCGGCGGCCTGGAAAAGCTGTCCCTGAGCAAGTTCCGCACGGTCGCGACCGAAAGCACGGTCAACGCCATCGTAGAGGACCCCAGGCGGTCCGTCGCCTGGCTTGGAACGGACACCGGCCTCCTGTGCTACCGCTACAGCGACAACACCTTCCATGAGAACGGCCTGACCGAAGTCTGCAAGAACTGCCGCATCAGGCATGTCGGATTCGACAGCAAGGGGCGGCTCCTTGTCAGCACCTACGGGCCGCAGGGACAGTTCCGCCTGACCATCACCGGCGGCGACGACATCGACAGCCTGGAATGTTCAGTGGAACGCTGGGGCAAGGAAGAGGGCCTGGGCCACTACAAGACCAGGGTCGCGATGGAGGCCTCCGACGGGAACCTCTACATCGGAACGACCTCCGGCCTGAGCGTCATCGACCATGAGAGCGGGGAGATCCACACCCTCCACCTGTCGGACGGACTTCCGAACGAATTCATCATGGCCCTCTACGAGGATGCCGACGGCTCCATCTGGGGCGGCACGGACGGCGGGGGCGTGTTCCATCTCAAGGACGGCAAGGTGGACAAGACCTTCTCCACCGAGACCGGGCTTGCGGGCAACGTCATCTTCAAGATAAGCAGGCTGGACGACGGCGCGCTCTGGATATGCACCGGAACCGGCATAACCCGCATGGACGAGAACGGCATGTTCAACTACAGCACGGCCTCCGGCCTGGGGGACGACGGCGTCTTCCAGATCATGACCGACTACACCGACACCGCCTGGTTCACCTCCAACCTGGGGGTCTTCTCCGCCAAGTTCTCCCAGCTGAAGGACCTCGCCGCACGGAAAGCAGACGTCCTGGAGTGCAGGCTCTACGGACGTTCGGACGGACTGCGCTCGGGAGGAGTCACCTCCACGTCGCTCAGCATGAAGGACACAGAAGGCCGGGTCTGGTTCACGATGATTGACGGCTTCGCAGTGTACGACCCCGTCAAGGTCATCAACAAGGCGCAGCCCCTCGTGCAGATACAGAGCGTCAGCATAGACAACGAGGCCCAGGACGAAACGGCGGAGCGGATAGCCATACCGCCGGAGGGCAAGAGGATCCGCATCAAGTTCACGGGCCTGAGCTTCGTGTCGCCCGAACAGATCCAGTTCAGCTACAAGCTGGAGGGCTTTGAGGACGAATACTCCCCCTGGTCATCCGTCCGCGAAGTCTCGTTCACCAACCTGAAGCCGGGCAAATACCTCTTCTACGTGATGGCGAAAAACTCCGAGGAAGACCCCAGCACCATCGAGAAGCCCCTCATCATCATCAAGAAGCCCTACATCTGGCAGCTCTGGTGGTTCTGGTTCCAGATTGCGCTCTTTGTGGTCCTTGCCATAGCCCTCCTGATCAGGAACCGCTACCGCAAGATGAAGCAGTACCAGATCAAACTGGAGCACGAGGTCGCCAAGCAGACCAAGGAGCTGCGCAAGCAGGCAGCCGAACTGGAGGAGTCCAACAAGGAGCTTGGAATCGCCAAGGACAAGGCGGAGGAGCTGCTGCTGAACATACTGCCCCGCCCCATCGCCCAGGAGCTGACCGAGCATCCGGGCAGCCTCATAGCCAAGCAGTACCCCAACGCCTGCGTCCTCTTCGCCGACCTGGTGGGCTTCACCAAGATGTCCGACAGCATGGCGGCGGGCGACGTGGTCGACATACTGAACTCCCTCTTCACCCGCTTTGACCTCAGGGCCAAGGACTGCGGGGTAGAGAAGATAAAGACCATCGGAGACGCATACATGGCCGCGACCGGCCTGACGGAGGACTCCCGGAACAACGGGGTGAAGCTGATGCTCAGGATGGCCCAGGGCATGATGCAGGACGTCGCGGAATTCAACGAGTCCAAGGGCCTGCACCTCAGCATCCGCGTCGGCGTGAACTGCGGCAACCTCGTCGCCGGCGTCATCGGCAAGACCAAGTTCATCTACGACATCTGGGGCGACACCGTGAACGTCGCAAGCCGCATGGAGAGCACCGGAACCCCCGGCTGCATCCACGTCACCCATGAGGTATGGGAGCAGAGCCACGATGAATTCAGCTACGGGAACCCGGTCCAGATAGAGGTCAAGGGCAAGGGCCTGATGAAGACCTACCTGCTCGGCGAGCCTGCGGACGGCGGGGCGGCCGCGACGACACCAGAACAGGAGGCTCCCGTCGTAAAGGCCGCGCCGGGTCCCGAAGCGGCGGCAGCGGAGCAGGAGGCAGCTGCGCCGGCGGCACCTGCGCCGTCCGATGAACCGCCCGACGGCTACACGCCCATATCGCTGGAC
>CAMJAJ010000260.1 GCA_946403565.1 uncultured Treponema sp.
CTTTGGAACGCCCCAAAAGGGCGTGCACGTACGGCCGGGGTCCGATGCATCCCCCCCCCAAAAAAATGTATTCCCACCGCATTCCCTTACAGCTATCCCCCAAAACAGATTTCAGTGCCCTTGCATAAAAGCAAGCAAAATCTTACAATAGGGCAGATATGAACGGCGATTTGATAGAACAGTTTGTTGACAAGGACACCCTTCAGGCACTGGATTCCCTTTTGAGCACTGCCGACGAGGCCGCCGCCAACGAGGCCGGGATCAAGCTTTCCGCAAGCTTTGAAGGCGGGAGCGAGGCATTCCGTCAGATAGCCCAGAACGAGGGGGCAGGCGAAGAGAAGCTGGTCACGAGCTTCCACAACAACCTTGTCCTCCTCATCGAAAAGACCTGGGTGGAAAAGTCCGACGTCGCGCTCAAGGCCCAGGTCCTGTACCGGCTTGAAGAGTTTACCAAGTTCATGAACGGCAGGGGCTACGCCCAGGCCTACCCCTTCTTCTTCAATATCGTTGACGACGTTGTGTACCTGATGTTCGGGGCGCAGACCAAGAGCAAGTCCTTCGACGAGTACGCCATGAGGATTGACCCGGACTTCGGCCTGTTCTGGTGGTACGTGGAGTCGCTGCCCAGGGAGTCGGACTGGTGCGACGGCAAGAAGCGGCTGGCCATCCTGCTGGGCATGTACTACCTGGCCAACTTCTAGGAGACACGCATGGACATAGACGCCGTATGCCAGAAGCTGCGGGCCGGGGCCGACAAGCTGGCCACGCACACCGCAGAGCAGAAGAACCACGCCCTTGAATGCGTCAAGGAGTCCCTGATTAAAAGCAAGGATCTGATTCTGGCCGCGAATGCCAAGGACGTGGAGGCAGCCAGGGCGCAGGGCACGTCAGAGGCCCTCGTGGAACGCCTCGCGCTGGACACCAAGAAATTCAATGCAATGATACAGGGCATCTCCGTCGTCATCGCGCAGAACGACCCCATCGGCGAGGAGATCGCGGGCTGGCGCGCCCCCAAGGGCATGCAGATACGGCAGGTCCGCGTTCCGCTCGGTGTGGTGGGAATCATCTACGAGTCCCGGCCCAACGTCACGGTGGACGCCTTCTCGCTCGCCTACAAGAGCGGCAACGCCATCCTGCTGCGGGGGTCCTCCTCCGCGCTCAACTCCAACCGGGAAATCGTTGCGGCGATGGCCCACGGGCTGAGCCTGGCGGGCAGCGACGGAGTGCGGGACGCGCTCCACCTCTGCGAGGACGGCAGCCACGAGGACGTGGAGCAGATGCTGGCCGCCGTGGGCAAGATAGACGTGCTGCTGCCGCGCGGCGCCTCCCGGCCCATCAACACCGTGGTGGAAAAGGCGCGGGTTCCCGTCATACAGACGGGGGCAGGCGTGTGCCACATGTACGTGGACGAGGAGGCCGACATCGCCATGGCGGTGAACCTGGCCCGCAACGCCAAGATGCAGCGGCCCGGGGCCTGCAACGCCATCGAGACACTGCTCGTGAACAAGCGGGTTGCGAGCGAGTTCCTGCCCGCCTTGGCAAAGGCCTTGGAAGGGAAGGTGCGCCTGCTCGCCGACGAGATCTCCTACCCCATCATATTCGAGGTGCTGCGCAAGAACGGCATTCTGGACCGCAACAGCGGCTGCATAGAGCGGGCGGGCAAGGACGACTTCGGCTTTGAGTTCCTGGACTTCGTGCTGGCGGTCAAGTGCGTCGGCTCCGTGGAGGAGGCCGTCGAGTTCATCAACGCCCACAACACCAAGCACTCCGAGTGCATCGTCACCAACAACCGGCGCAGCGCCCGTTACTTCCAGGCCCGCGTGGATGCGGCCTGCGTCTATGTGAACGCGAGCACCCGCTTCACCGACGGCGGGGAGTTCGGCTTTGGCGCGGAGCTGGGCATAAGCACGCAGAAGCTCCATGCGCGCGGACCGATGGGCATAACCGCGCTCACCACGACCAAGTTCCTGATAGACGGGGACGGCCAGATTCGCTAGCGGCCCGCCCGAGCAGGCAGGCCGCCTTCCGCCCACGCCCCGCAGGGCATGCGGACAGGGCCGCCCGGCCCGTACAATGCTGCCCGGCTGTCGCCGGAATCACACCGGCCCGGCCCAATGCCGCCAGCCAGCGGCCTACAGCTTCTCCCCGTAGTAGATTCCCGCCCACTCCCAGCGTCCGTGTACGGAGGGGTCGGAGGGAAAGTTCACCTTGCGGAAGTACAGGTACCAGACGTTCACATAGCGGGCGCTCCAGCCCCAGGTCCTGAAGTAGGCCTCCGTCGGGGTAGAACTGGGGTCCAGCTCGTCGGAGCAGTGTATCCTGTTGCCCCGCATGTAGTCATGCATGGAGAAGGAACGCTGCGAGTTTTCGTCGCTGTTGTCCTGCCGCCACGACATGGCAAAGAAGTTCACCTTGGACTTGTAGCGGTCCAGGGACCTCCAGTCATACTTCACGATTGCGGTCGACACCGCGTCCTTCAACTCGGACAGGCTGGCGAAGGTCCAGTCCTTGGACGAATTGCTGAAGTCTATGAGCTGCTTCGCGCTCTCGTAGGCGTTGGGCCGCCCCTGGATCTGGATGCTCTGCGCGTCCGCCCTGTTCAGGAAAAGGGCGAATGTCTTGAGCGCCTGGTCCCACTCGCCCTCGTTCTCGTATTCCAGCGCAAGCCGGTAGTAGATTTCGGTGATGTTGACGTCGTTGGGGAACTGGGAGACCAGCTGGTTGAAGTAGGTTATGCGGTTCTCGCTCGTGTCGCTGATCCTGATGAGGTTCTGGAGGCAGAGGAAGTGCAGGGACTGCCCCTGCACCAGCAGGTCGGGGTAGTTACGGATTATCCGCTCCAGGTAGTAGCGGGCGATGGGCCGGGCGTCGTTCTCCAGGTACGCGTTGGCCGTCATGAGCAGCCAGTAGGCGTCATACTTGTCGTTGGGGTTCTTTTCCACCCAGTCCGTCAGGAAGATGATGAGCGAGCTGTAGTCCTTGGCCGCCATCATCGCCTGGGCAATCTGCTTGACCAGGGCGTAGCGGCTGTCCTCGTCAAAGCTGCCCTCCGTGAGCAGCTTCTCAAGCTCCGCCTGGGTCTTGTGCGCCCGCTCCACCGCCTGGGCCTGCCTGCCTTCCGCCTTGCGGCAGCCGCCCAGGGACAGCAGCGCCGCCGCCATGAGCCCCGCCATAATACGATTCCTGCCCGCCATGCTGCGGCCCGT
>CAMJAJ010000261.1 GCA_946403565.1 uncultured Treponema sp.
CCATGTCCGCAGCAAAGACGGCGGCCGTGGAAGGGGAAGTCTACCTCTTCACCGGGCCTGAAAACGGCGACAAGAACGATGCCGCGGACAGCCTGAAGGCCGCCTCCGAGAAAAAGAACGGCGCAGTGGACTTCTACCGCTACTACGCCGGGGAGACCCGCGTCATGGACGTGATCTCCCAGCTGGAAAACGTAAGCCTCTTCTCCGCAGCCCTTTTCGTCGTCCTGAAGAATGCCGAACTCATCAAGGGCAAGGACGACATCGCGCTCATTTCTTCCTATATCCGCGGCTCACAAGGCAGCCCCAACATCCTGATCTTAGAATCGGACGAGAACTCCGTGGAAAAGTCCCTGGAGTCGCTCTTCACCCCCTCGCGCAAGAAAGTCTTCTGGGAGATGTTCGACAGCCAGAAGCCCCAGTGGGTCATGCGCTACTTCCAGAAGAACGGCCTCCAGATAGAGATGGAGGCGGTGGAGCAGATCCTGGACATGGTGGAGAACAACACGGAGGCGCTGAAGGCGGAATGTTCGCGCTTCTTCTACTGCTTCGAAAAGGGCCACCGGGTGAGCACGGACGACGTGGACAAGATCCTCTCCCACAACCGGGAAGAGAACGCCTTCACCCTGTTCGCGGCGATGGCGGACCCTTCGACCTCTCCCAAGGAGCGGCTGGAATCGTCATTGGGCATCCTGCAGAAGATCCGCCTGTCCCGGGACTCCTCGGGAACGGCCCTGCTGGCGGGGCTGGCCTACTGCTTCCGGCAGCTCAGGAGCTGGCAGGCGCTCCACGCAGGCCAGGAAGCCCCGGGCGAACCCCAGCTCAGGGCCGCGGGCTTCTCCGGCAAGAAGAAGCGGGAGCAGTACGCGGGGGCGGCACGCATCTGGGGCTCAGGCGCGGCGGCCTCCATCCTCTCGCTGATTGCGGCGGTGGACATGGACATACGCTCAGGCGGCGCCCCGATGGAGGACACCAAGCTCGCCCTCCTGCTCTACAGCATCATCATCAAGAACGGGGTGTACCCGGCCGCGTACGAGTAGGCGACGGCGGGTCGAGGCAGACAGTTGCCGCGGCTCCATGCGAGCAGTGCCTTTTCGTAATTCGTCATAGACGGCCTCCTTCATTCATGAGAAATCGGAGGCAAGGCCATACTGACATAGCCTCCACTATCTGGTATATTGGAGCTATGGAAAACCCAAGCACAAAATCAAGCAACATACCAACCTGGAGCCTGGACGGCATCTTCAGCCAGTCCGACTCAGCCGAATATGACTCATACCTGGCCAGCTGCAAGGAAGCCATAGGGAACATAGCCTCCCTGCTGGACAGCGCGGACAGCTTTACCCGGAAAGGCAACGAGAACTTCGACTTCGCCTCCTGGCTGTCCTCCTTCCTGAAGGGCTTCGAGCAGTGCGTCAGCATGAGCGGCACGCTCGCCAACTACGCCTACGTCGCGTACTCCACCGACACGACCAGCCCGGAGAAGCTGAACCGGCTCAACACCGCGACCGACCTGGTCAACAGCCTGCAGATTTACGAACGGCGGCTTGCCCTGCAGCTTGCCTCCCATCAGAAGTACCTGGACGACTTCTATACCCGCTTCAGCGAGTACCGGGACTACGCATTCCTGCTGCAGGAGATGATTGACAGCACCGCCCACCAGATGTCCGCAGCGGAGGAAAAGCTTGCCGCGGACATGCAGAAGACCGGCGGGGAAGCCTGGGGCCGCCTGCAGGAGCAGATACTCAGCACCCTGCAGGACGAAAGGGGACGGACATTCAACGAACTGCGGGGGCTTGCCTGCAGTGCGGACAAGGACGAGCGCAAGGATGCCTACGGAACGGAGCTGGCCCTGCTCAGGTCAAACCGTGTCGCGCTCGCCGCCTGCCTGAACAACCTCAAGGGCGAGACCGTCATGCTCAACGCCCGCCGCAACTGGAAGGGCGCCCTGGACCGGGCACTGACCTCATCCCGCCTGGGCACGGAGAGCCTGGACGCCCTGATCGGGGCCATCGAGGACTCGCTGCCCGTCTGGAGGCGCTATTTCCAGCTGAAAGCCTCCATACTCCGCAAGGCGGGACAGACGGCAAGCGCAACTGCGGGAACGGCGGAGGACCGGGGTCTGGCCTTCTACGACCTCTTTGCCCCCCTGCCCGCCCCCGAGGCGGCAGGAACGGGCGGCCAGTCCCTGTTCGACAAGGAATGGAGCTTTGACGAGGCGAAGGACTACATCATCGAGAAATATGCCGCCTTCTCCAAGAACATGGGGGACTTTGCCCGGATGGCATTCTCCTCCGGCTGGATTGACGCCAAGGTCCGCCCCGGCAAGGTCGGCGGGGCATACGACCAGGACTTTGCAAAGGGGCACCAGAGCCGGATCCTGTGCAACTTCACCGGCAAGTTCTCGGACATCATCACGATTGCCCACGAGCTGGGGCACGCCTTCCACTTCTCCTGCCTGAAGGGGAAGAGCCCCCTCTTCTTTGACTACCCCATGACGCTCGCCGAGACAGCCTCCACCTTCGCGGAGACCTTCGTCAAGCAGGACATGATCGCCTCCGCCCGGGCCGAGGACAAGGCACGGATAGTCGAGATGGACCTGCAGGACGTGGCGCAGGTCCTGGTGGACATACTCTCCCGCTTCTACTTTGAGAAGGCCGTATTTGCGGAACGGGAGCAGGGCGAGCTTGGTGCGGACGACTTCTGCCGCATGATGGCCGAGGCCCAGGAGAAAAGCTACGGCGACGGACTGGGCAAGGAACGGCACGAGTACATGTGGGCGGTCAAGTGCCACTACTACGGCACGGACCTGGACTTCTACAACTTCCCCTACGCGTTCGGCCAGCTCTTTGCCGCGGCCCTCTACGCCAAATACCGCCAGGAGGGTACCGCCTTCACGGAAAGCTACGAGAAGCTGCTTGCCGACACGGGCAGCATGTCCTGCGAGGACCTGTGCGCCAAGGCAGGATTCGACATCCGCGACAAGGCCTTCTGGAAGGGCGGCATAGACGTATACGCCGAAGAACTCGCCCAGCTGGAGGCAGCCTATGGAAACTAAGGGCACGGACACGAACGGCGGCACGAGCAAGGCGGGCGGCCAGAATAAGGCCAAACTGCGGAAGATCCTTTACATACTCTGCCTGGTCCTGCTCGCCATCGTCGCGTTCAGGAACTGGTCGCGGAAAACGGAAAGCGGGACCGCAGAAC
>CAMJAJ010000262.1 GCA_946403565.1 uncultured Treponema sp.
CAGCGGCCCGACGTGTACTTCATCCTGGCCGACTTCGACTCCTACGTGCAGGCGCAGGAGAAGGTCGCCAAGCTCTATGCCGACAAGAAGGGCTGGGCAAAGAAGGCCTTGATGAACATCGCCAACTCTGGCAAGTTCTCAAGCGACCGCACGATTGAGGATTACGTCAAGGACATCTGGCACATCAACAAGCTGGAGATAAAGGGAAGGGAGAAGAAGTAGCGGCGGTTTTCAAAAGTCCGATGGACTTTTGAAGCTCCCTTCGGACCTCTCCGTCCAAACAGCGCCCCCGGCAGCCTCTGCAGGCCCGGGGGCCTTTTTTTTGCCTGGGCGCGTAAGATCCCAAGGGGAGGGGAGTTCTTCGGGACGATAGCGGAGGCGACGGCGGACTGCGCCTTTGCGGCCGCAACGACCCGGCGTGAGGGGCGCAAGCGGAAGGGGGCTCTGGGCGCGTGATGCCCTGGGGAATTCCTGGGTCGCATGAGCCCCTGTGCGTGAGGAGAATCACTTTTTGGCGGGGAAATTCTAAAAGAAGCCCCGGATAGTGGGGTTGAACGGTGCGCTCTTGGTCCCGGCTATGCGGTAGAAGCTGTAGTCGAAGAAGGCGGAGCCCTTCTTGAGCTTGAGCGTCATGAAGCAGGGGGGCTGGCCCCTCCGTGGCAGGGCGCAGCTGCCCGGGTTGAGCGTGAGCATGCCGTAGGCGGATTCCGCCATCGCCACATGGGTATGTCCGTACAGGACCAGCTCCGCCTCCTGCAGCTGGGCCTCGCTGACCAGGCATGCCGTGCTTTCGTAGAGCGAGAAGCGGTGTCCGTGGGTTATGAAGATCGTATGGCCGCTCGCCGTCATGGTCTGGTTGAGGGGGACCTTCATCTGCGTGCCGTCCCATAGGGCGTAGCCGCCTGGGTCGTTGTTGCCCTGCACCAGGGCGATGACCGGGGGAATCAGGTTTTTCAGCAGCGTGTCGTCGCTGGCCGTGAACAGCAGGCTGTAGATGTCGCCCGCCCCGTCTCCGCAGAAGACAAGCGCGTCGCTCCGTGCGCCCCATTCGCGCAGGATGTAGCCGAGCATCCTGCTTGACCCGTGGGAGTCGGACACGACCAGTATCAAAGACTCGTCCTGCCCCGCAAGCTTCTCTATGGCGTCTGGCGATCCTATCAGGAGGCTCTCTGTTTGTTGCAGTGAATTCACAGCTACTTGTCCTGCTCTATGACAAAGTGGTTTATGGACTGGATGCCTGTTTCACCGTCCACGTAGCGGCGCACCTTTTTTTCACCGACGATTGACTGGACGTGGGAATGCAGGTCCATGTCGGAGAATATGGAGTTCCGCGTAGGCCTGCTGTCCCCCCCGCCAGTCCCCTGGCCGAGGTTCGGGTAGTAGAGGTCGTCGGGCAGGTCCTCCATGTACCTGATCGCGCGGAGGACGATCTGCTCGGCGGTCTTGTCTATCGTCTTTACCTCCACCTCCTCGTCCTCCAGGCTCGCGTTCCGCTCGTACTCCAGCACGAAGTCGCAGTTGAACTCCTCTCCCAGCACGTCGTCCTGGGGCATGAGGGAGAAGATGGCGTAGGGCGGCTTGTCGTCCCAGTCCTTGCGGAGCTTGGAAAGGTACCGGTGCGTTCCGTCTGGAGCGCCCAGCAGGATTATGCCCTTCACGTCGTGCTCGTTTATGATGTCGTAGATGCTGGAAATCTTGGAGATGGAAAGGTAGCCCTCCATGTCGGTCTCGCTGAACACGACGGGCAGGATTATGCCGCCGTCCTCCTCCAGCCCGTACCTGCTCCGGAGGAGGGGGATTATGTCGTCCATGAAGCCCTCGCTGTTGAAGCCGTAGCCGAAGAGGACGCAGATGATTCCATCCTCGGGACTGAAGCGGAAGCTTTCTTCCTGGACCCTGGGGACAGCCTCCTGAATCACTATCTTGATGCTGCCGGCCCCTCCCTGCACCGTCTCCTCCGCGCTCTTCTTTTCGCAGGAGATGCATGCCAGGACCATTCCACCGCAAAGCAGTGCGATGCAAATCCGTTCCACCCATTTTGCTTTCATAGTGCCCTATTATATAGAATTTGAAGGCTTTGGAGAAGGGGGAGCCTGTCCGGCGGCCTGGCTTCGGGGCCTCCGTTGGCTGGTGGGGGCGGGCAGCCATATCTGCGGGGTCTCTCCCGCTGGCTGGTGGGGCCTCCGTTGGCTTGCGAAATGGGGGCCTGTCACAGGCCCTGTGAAATCAGCCCTGGCGGTGGAGGACATCCGTGCGGCAGAAATCCAGTCGGACGAGCTTCTTCCCGTTGGGGAGGGGATATTCCGCCGTGGCGGCCATGCCGTACTGGATTTCGCCCATCGCGTCCGTAAGCCGTGCCGCGTCCATCTCGTGATGGACTTCGGAAAGCCCGTCAAACGAGTGCGTGTAGGGCGAATCTGAAACGAAGCCTTCCCCCTCGTTGATTTGAATCACGCAGGAGACATAATCCGGGTGGACGGCCTGTACCGCGTTCTGAAACACGCCGTATCCGACGTATTCAATCAGCAGGTTTGCAATCAGCAGGTCGGCATGGGGAAGCCTGTCGGCCTGGGAAATCAGGTCAAGGCAGAGGCATTCCAGTATCCCCGAAAGCTTCCTGTATCTGGCTTCGGTCTCCTGCAGGTACTGGGGATTGATGTCCACGCCGTAGACCTTGCGATATTTGCTGCTGTCTACGTGCTCCAGCCCGTTTCCCCCTGCGATGCCTAAGACCATTGCGCTTTGGGCCGGGTACAGGTCGAACTGCACTTTCATAATCTGGTTCATGCACTGAAGCTGCTGGACGCTTCCGAGGCTCATGTGGCCTTCATAATCCGAAAGCGCTATGCTTTCCCACGGGTTGCCCATGCTATCCTCCTGCCGGCTTGTCCTTGGGCAACCGGCATCTGCCTGTGCCGATTCACCCGTCCGTTGCCCGCTAGTTTAGCACGGAAGCTTCTCCAAATACAAGCTGGCGGCTTGCCCCGGTCTCTTCCTGCCCCGGTCTCTTCCTTGAACAATCGGTCGTTTCATGCTAGAATCCCTCCCATGAAAGCGCACGGCGGTTCGGCAGCATCTGATTCGTCCAGCCCGGAGGTTTCCGGCATCCTTCTGTCCGACCCCGCGCTCAGGCTCCTGCGCTCCCCCTCGGCCCTATTCGTGATTCCCTTCCTGCACGGGCACTTCCGTAGCAGAAACCTTGCG
>CAMJAJ010000263.1 GCA_946403565.1 uncultured Treponema sp.
TTCGCTCGTTCTGGGCGATTTTCTCCGATAGCTGGGGGAGCATGTAGCTGGTGTACGGGGAGAGGGGATAGCAGCCCTCGCAGACGGAGCCCTGTATGCCGCCCATGTCCGGGAAGAGCCGCCTGACGCTTTGCTTTTCCGCAAGGCTCCTGAATGATGCCTCGTTGTCCTGCCGGAATGCCTCCCACTGCCTGGGCGATTTCTGTATGACCTGTGATATGATATGGTAGACCTCGCCATGTTCCGGGGCCATGACGACATGACGGAATCTTTCGCTCACACCCCGCCATCCGTCTACCTTCTCCTTGGGGAGGCTGTCGATGTAGTTGTCGAGCTCCTTGTGCGAGATCAAAAGCAGGTGCAGTTGTCCCTTGTTCGACTTGTCGCCCGAGCGGGTGCATTTCTCGGCGAGGTCCTGCAGGAGTTTTATGTCGCCTATGCCCGCGCGTGAGATGGAGCTTTCCAGCCACTTGCTGAACTCGTCGTACACGATGAAAAGCCCCTGCCAGCCGTCCCTGGACTCACCGAGCTTGCGGCTCACGTCTTCGTACAGGTCCGCTATGTCACAGCCCTCGAAGGGGTTGAAGCGGCTTCCGTTCGTGACATCCGGGTACACCTTCTCGAACTCCGCGTAGGCCCTGTAGTCGAATGCCTCCAGACGGCTTATGAATTCTGTCACGGAGCCGCCCGTCCTGTTCTTGAAGTCTTTGTATGCCTTGGGGAAGTTCTTCTTCCAGTTCCGTATCGCCTCCGCCGCCGCGCTGAAATTCGTGTCCGGCATATAGCGTTCCAAGCCGTTCTGCTTCAGGGTCTGCTGCAGGGCGAGGAGGAAGGACTGGCACAGGCTGGCGGACGAGCCGTTTACCACCACGGGGAGCATCTTCTTCTTGCCCGCAATGTAGCCCCGGATGTCGTCATAAAGGCCGGTATTGTCCTTCTTGACAGCCTTCAGCAGTTTTTTGACAGGCCCCTCGTCCTTTGAGAACAGCAGGTTCAAGGCTTCCAGCACGATATGGCTCTTCCCTTTGCCGTATGCCCCTATCAGGATATGCGCCCGGTTGGATGACGGGGCGAACGCGCTCTCGAAAATTTCCTCAATCAGGCGGATTCCCTCGTCGGTTGGTACGAATAGGGAAAGCTTCTCCTTGTCGTGCAGGTCGTAGGCTATGTTCACCGAAGCCTGGAATCCCTTTGAGACCCGTATCATGCCGCCGCTCATATTCCAAGCTCCTCGTAATACATCCGGGCCGCGTCTTCGAAGGTCAGCTCTTCTTTTATCCGCACGACGTCGAGACCAGCCGTCCTCACGACATGGACAAGCCCCTTGTTCTCGAGTCCTCCAAGGAGTCCCATGAGCAGGACGGAATCCATGTTGAACGCCTTGCCTGGCCCGAGCTTGTCGTTCAGCAGGGAAGAGAGCCGGATTTCCTTTTGCACCAGCCCGTCAGGAGCCCTGTAGCGGTCGGCAATCGCGGCAAGGAGCACGAGCGGAGGGAAGCCCTTCTCCAGAGGCACGGACTTCTGGAGTTCCCCTCCGCTGCCATAGCGCAGAAGCCCCAGCTCGCTCAGGGGGCATGCCATGTTGCTCTCCGGGTCTTCGTCCGGGTGGGGTATGTAGCTGTGCCGGATGCAGTCGAAGTCCTTCTCGAAGCTGGATACGGCGGCGGGCTTTTCGTTCCCCATCTCATCCCATTTCCCGAGCCCGCGCACGAAGTCCTCCTGCGAGAAGATCGTCATGTTCATCTCGTTGAACAGGTAGTACCAGCTCGTAGCCATCTCCATGTTCGTCGCAAGCTTCCATTGCAGGAGCCAGAGCGTGCCCGTCTCCTGGATATAAGGATCCTTTGCCTTCACGATTTCACCCAGTTGTGACAGGCTGCCGTCTTTGTCCGGGGAAGCAAGCCCCGTCGCCTTGAGCCAGTAGCGGAGGGACTTGACCATGTTGCGGCCCAGTCCAGTCCTGTCCATCGCGTTCAGCTCCTGCTTGCCGCCCCGCAGTCCGTCTATGTTCTGTATCCCCTTCTGAAGCCAGTTCTTCCTTATGCTGAAAGACTCGTGCCCGCAGTATTTGTAGCTCATCTTTCACCTTCCCCGACTTTCGTCCTCAGGTATTTGTCCATCATGCATCCCCCGGTCAGGTATTTCTCCGTGACGCACATCTTGCATCTGGCGCACTTTGCGGAATCGATATGGTATTCTCCGCCCGAGACGCTGATGGCTCCCTGCCTGCATACGCTCTCGCACTTGAGGCAGAAGCGGCATGCGTTGAACTTGCGCACTTGGTAGCCTATCTGCCGGTGCAGCACGTCATGCTTGGTGACGTTCATAGTCTTTATCCTCACCGCATGCACGAATTCCCCATTGCTGAAGGGCTGTACGGAGATAATGGGAACCCCGCTCTTGGGCTCAAGGACGAGCGTCTCATGGACGAGCTTGCGTCCCAATTCCTTGGAGACCGTCCCGAACGGAACGAGCAGGTTCAGGAACGAGTCGTCGAGCGGGCGGGTCAGCGAGTAGACCTTGGCGTTCTCGTCGCTCGTGCAGGAGGCGAACTTGAGCTTTACATCCCCGGATGCGGCCAGGCCGTTGCCGCCCTGCCTTGCCTTCCAGCCTCCTCCGTCCACGTAGTCCTCAGGGGAGTCCTTGCCTATGCGTTTTGCGAATGAGATGAGGAAGTTCCTCCAGTCCCTGCTCTTCTCCCGCATATAGACCGAGCTGAGGAACTGCGACCTGATTCCGTTGTTGGGGCAGCACCAGCAGCCCACGCGGTCCCATCCCAGCCTGTACGCGCCGTTGAAGTCCAGCTGCTCGCCCAAGATATAAAGCCACACGTCTATGTCCTTCCAATAGAAGATGGGACTGGCGACGGTCTGCTTCTGGATTTTGACGCTCTCGGTGTTCTCGGTCACGCGGCTGTACTTGCTCCTCGCCACGCTCTCGCCCGCGCGGATTCCGTAGAACGTGAGGATCTGCCTGTTGCCGTACTTGCGGTTGAGGACGCGGGTGATGGGGCCTGTCTTGAACATGGAGCAGCACCACCTCATCATGCGGGCTGGCGGGCCTATGTCGTCGCACACCTTCATGAAGTTCTGGTCGGTATTTCTGGCGACGCGGAATTCCGCGAGGGGATGGCTTTTCCTGTAGCGGTCAACATACTCGTATGTCCAGGGGGACTCAAGTGTCGTGTCGCCGAAAAGATGCGT
>CAMJAJ010000264.1 GCA_946403565.1 uncultured Treponema sp.
CCCGTCGTACATCCCCCAGTCGGTGCTGAAGGGCTACCCCTCCCCCGCCCAGGCGGTGCTCGCCTACAACAAGGAGATTATCTCCCGGGTCAAAAGCGGGGAAAGCGCCTGCTGCTTCAAGGTGCAGGTCGCCTACTACGAGGCGATGGGGCTGGAAGGAATGCGCGTGTACGCCGAGACACTCAAGGCGGTGCGGGAGTCCGGCCTCGTCTGCATCTCCGACGTCAAGCGGGGGGACATCGCCGCGACAGCGACCGCATACGCCCGCGCGCACTTCAGCGGAGATTTTGAAAGCGACATCATCACCGTGAACCCCTACATGGGATTTGACACGCTCACGGCCTTCACGGACTTCTGCATGAAGGAAGGCAAGGGCATCTTCGTCCTGCTCAGGACGAGCAACCCCGGCATGTGCGACATAGAGCAGCAGGAGCTCAAGTCAGGCGGCAGGGTGCTGGACAAGGTGGCCGCCGAGCTGAACCGGATTGTCCAGGAGGGCAAGGCGGCATTCTCCGGGCAGACCTGCTCCCCCGTCGGGGCCGTCGTCGGCTGCACGGAAGAAGGTGACGCCGCCGCGCTCCGCGCCCTGTGTCCCGAAGTCTTCTTCCTTATACCCGGCTACGGTGCCCAGGGAGGTGCGGCCTCGATCGCCCGCACGCTGATGGGTACGAACATGGGAACGGTCAACTCCTCGCGCGGCATCCTCTGCGCATGGAAGAAGTCCCCCACCTGCATGGAAAAGGAGCAGGCGGGAACGCTGACCCTGGACGACCTGGGCGACAGCGCGGGCGCGGCGGCCATAGCTGCCAAGCGGGAGCTCCTCGCGCTGTAGGCCGGGACAGGATGGAGTTCAAGGACAAGCTGCAGAAACTACGGGCATCCTCGAACCTGACCCAGGAGCAGCTCGCCGAGAAGCTTTTCGTCTCGCGGGTCACGGTCTCCAAATGGGAAACAGGCCGGGGCTACCCGAACCTCGGCTCGCTCAAGCTCATGGCGGAGCTGTTCGGCGTTTCGGTCGATGAACTGCTTTCAGACGGCGCGCTTCCCGGCCCTGCCGGGAACACCGGCGGGGAGCGGCGGTCAAAGCGCCTGAGCCTGCTCTTCGGGTTCCTCGATTTTTCTGCCTGCGCCCTGTTCGTCCTGCCCGTTTTCCGCGACCGCACCATCAGCTCCCCGGTAGTCCTGCGTCCGCTCGTCAGCCTGCACTGCGCCTCCGGCCTAGTCCGCATGGCCCTGGTCCTCATGGTGGCGGCGCTATCCGCCTACGGTGTCCTTGAGCTGGCCCTGCAGGACTGCAAGGCGGTACCCTGGAACAGGATGAAGTTCCCCCTCTCCTTCTGCCTCTCGCTCTGCGCCCTCGTCCTCTTCATCCTGACCTTCCAGCAGAACCCCGCGCTCATCCTCATCCTCCTCCTGCTCATCAAGGCGGCCGCCTTCCTGAATGCTACGAAAAGTATCGCAAAAGCAAACAAGCCTTTATAGATTGTACCCGACCGTCGTGGCAGAATTGCTGCCGACGACAACGGAGGTACGACATGTACAAGTCACTTTTCAAGAGCCTGGCCTGCATCGCAGGCCTCTCGACATTGCTTCTTTCCAAACCCCTTGCCCAGGACCGGCTGAATCCCAACGAGGTGAACGGCTTTGACCGGCTGATCATGAGGCCGTACTCACGGAGCCTGGATTACCTGGGAACGGCTTTCGAAGCCCTTTCCCTGCTGACCCCGGCGGTCATGCTCGCGGCTCCGACGGAGGACTACTGGAAAATCGGGGTGGAATACGCGGGAAGCATCGCGCTGGCATACGGGGCGAAGGAGATCGCCAAACGGTGCATTGACAGGCCCCGCCCGTATATGTATTCCAGGCAGGTGGCCCAGGACGGCATAGATTCGGGCGACTGGAACGACTCGTTCTTTTCAGGCCATGCCACGCTCAGCTTCGCAGCCGCGTCCTTCACTGCATGCATGTTCTGCCGCTATTTCCCGGAGTCAAAGTGGAAAGTCCCCGTAATCGCAGGCTCCTATGCCCTTGCAGCGACGACGGCGGCACTGCGGCTCGCAAGCGGGAACCATTTCATGACCGATGTCCTCTGTGGCGCGGCCGTAGGGTCGGCAATCGGCTGCCTCGTGCCATTGATTGGCTCGCTGTGGTGGAAGCCGTCCAGCTCAGGCAAATGCCGGATTACGAGCAGTCCGCTCGGCCTGTCGATGTCGATCATGCTGTAATCGGCCTAGAGCGACAGGCGGCCCTCAATGCCGTCGAAGTCCACGATCCGCTCCCTGCCGTCAGAAAGGACGAGGCGGACGGGGCCGTAGCTGCCGACATGGAATTTGTCGCAGAATACAATCTCCCGTATAGGGAAGAGCTCGTCCTCGCCGAAGGGCTCATCGCTCTCCCGGGTAATCACCTGAGAGACAAGGACATAGGGCTCCGCCCCGCCATACTGCTTGCGCAAGGTCGTCCGCGCGCAGGGAACGAGCGAGCTCTGGCTGTCGGGGTTCGTGCCGCTGCTTTTCAGGACATCAAGCTGCTGCCAGCCGCCCCAGACCGTCATCGCAAGCTGCTTCTTCCGCCCCATTGCGTCCGTCCCCGCAAGCACCACGGCCTTTGCCCCGTCCTTCTCCTTCCGCACGACTTTCGTCCCGTTGTCCGGGAAGCCGTATGCGCCGAGTGACAGCGTGACGGGGCGGCGGTGCAGCCTGTGCCGGTCCACACGGATAATGCCGTTCGCCACGGGGAAGTCCGCCAGGTTCATCGCCTGGATCCAGTGGGTCTCGTCCTCAAGCCGGTAGCCGAAGAACTGGCGGCGGTAGAGCACGCCGTTCTTCTCCCCAGCCCAGAAAGTCGCATTCGCCTTCTGTATGGCCCCGCTCGTCAAATCCGTGAGAACGTACTGCTGGGACTCCACGTCCGCGGCCGGGGCGGATTCCCAAGGGTACTTGGAGCAGAAGCAGAGCTTGGAATAGTTCCACATGCCGTGCTCGTCACTGGCAGTCTTGACGACCTTTCCCGTCCGCAAGACTGTCGTGCCGTTCGCCTGATGGTTGGTAAAGCAGAGAGCCGGGCCGTCCAGCAGGGTCTCCCGCACCTCGCCCGGCGCCATCTCCTCCCAGCAGCCGTTTTCCTCGCGGGCCGTCCAGAAGGGATGGTCCGCGGGCAGGTCCAGGCAGAGGAAGGCCTTGCCCAGCCAGAAGGGGGACT
>CAMJAJ010000265.1 GCA_946403565.1 uncultured Treponema sp.
CCGTCTGGACCAACGTCTACATCTTCGCGACCGACAACATGCCGGGCTTCTCCTGTGCCTCTCCTATATACGACGGGAACGGAAAGCTCCTGGGCGTTGCCTGTATCGACATAGGAATACGCGACCTCTCGCTCTACCTGGGCAAGATTTCCACGACGGAGAATTCCGAGCTGTTCATCTATGACCAGGACAACCAGATTATCGCAAAGCCCATGAAGCCGGAGGACCCGATACAGACCCTGCTCAATGTCTACCCGGCTGCTGACGGAACCAACACCTACACGATGAAGAAGGTGGACGACAAGGCCGACCCGATCATCGCCGAGGCATTCGAGAACAGCCGCGGCAAGGTGAACAAGGACATCTATTCGTTCAAGCTGGATGGCAAGAACTACTTCTGCAAGGTGGACTCCATGGCGCTCGACGAGGAGCTTTCGATGAACGTCGGAATGGTCATCCCCGACAACGACATCATGGGAATCGTCTACAAGAACAACAGGATGGTCCTCCTCATCTCGCTGGTCGTCATCATCATCGCGATAATCATCTCCGTCCTGGTCTCCTCGCTCATATCCAACCCGATGAAGACCCTCTCCACCGAGATGAACAACATCAAGGAGCTGGCGATTGACGACGGCAAGCTGATAACGGATTCCGGCATCAAGGAGATCGACAACATGGTGGACTCCTTCCAGGGCATGAAGCAGGGACTCTTGAGCTTCAAGAAGTACGTCCCCGCCGACCTGGTGACCCAGCTGGTCCGGAACAGCCAGAACGCGGAAATCGGCGGCAAGAAGCAGACGCTGACCCTCATGTTCTCCGACATCGAGAACTTCACGGGAATCTCGGAGAAGACCAAGCCGGAGGACCTCGTGAACCGCCTCTACGACTACTTCTCCCTCTTTGCCCACACGATTTCCGGCAACCGGGGAACGATAGACAAGTACATCGGAGACTCCATCATGGCCTTCTGGGGCGCGCCGATCGAGATGGACGTGAAGCTGCACGCCACGCTCGCCTGCCGCGCTGCCCTTACCTGCCAGATGCAGGGCTTCAACCTGTCCAACGCCTGGATACGCGAGGGCAAGCCCAAGTTCCGCACCAGGTTCGGAATCCACACGGGCGAGGTCGTCGTCGGCAACATGGGCTCCGACGAACGGATCAACTACACGGTCCTCGGCGACAACGTGAACCTGGCCAGCCGCCTGGAGGGAATCAACAAGTACTACGGAACCGAGATCATCATCAGCGCGGTCACGCATGACCTTGTAAAAGAAGACTTCGAGTTCCGCATGCTGGACAAGATCACGGTCAAGGGCAAGACCCAGCCCCTCTACATCTACGAGCTTCTGGCCGAAAAGGGCAAGCTGGACCAGAACATCCTCAAGGTGTACCGCGGCTATGAGAAGGGCCTCAAGTACTACTTTGAAGGCGACTGGGACAACTGCATCAAGTACATGTCCGCGGTCATCCGCCGCCTGAACGACAAGGCCGCGGAGGTCATCAAGGAGCGTGCGGAGGAATTCAAGCTGACTCCGCCGGAAAACTGGAAGGGTGTATATGCATTCGACAAGAAATAGGAAGGCTATCGGCATAGTGGGGGGCATGGGCCCCTATGCCGGAATGGACTTGGAGCGCAAGGTCTTTGACTGCGTGGACGCGAAGAACGACCAGGACTATCCCGACGTGTTCATGCTTTCTGCCTCGCGCCTGATTCCGGACCGCACCTACTACATCCTGCACCCCGACTCGGAGAATCCTTGCACGGGCATCGAGTACGTGATCCAGAAGCTTGCGGACGTGGGGGCAACTCACATCGCGATTCCCTGCAACACGGCCCATTCTCCCATCATCATGAACCAGGTGCGGCGCTTCATCGAGATCAATGGCCTGGACGTGGTGCTGATGAACATCGTCGAGGAAACCTACAAGTGGGTGAAGGAGAACGTCAAGAACAAGAAGGTCGTCCTGTATGCGACGGCGGGAACCTACCACTCGGGGGTGTACCACAAGTTCTTTGACCCTGACGGGGAGTACCAAATCGTGGAGCCTGACGAGGAGGACCGGAAGCTCATCTGGGACGCCATCTATAGCCGAGAATACGGTATAAAGGCCTTTTCCAACCCGATACGGGAGCAGGCCGTTGAAAACTTCCGCATTGTCACCGAAAAGATGGTCGCCCAGGGCTACGACACCTACATCATGGGCTGCACCGAGATTCCCCTCGCCATGGGCCGCCTGCGCCTGCCCATAACGAAGATCGACCCGGCCAAGATCCTGGCCCGCGCCCTCATCAAGGAAGTCTGCCCCGACAAGCTCAAGGACTAGCCCCCTCCCCTGCCCTTCCGAAAGGCACAGCACCGCCTGCGCCCATGAGGGCGGGAAGGCAGCCCGTCAGAACAGGCAGGCCTCCAGCATCTCCTTCTTGCGCAGGGCGGAAATCCAGCTTTCGGGGATGGACGAATATCCGTACAGAATGCCCGCAAGGCCCCCCTCCCCGGCCAATCGCACTTCCCTTTCTAAGACTTTTCTTAGCTTTCACGGGCGACACTTGCAAAGGGATAGAAAGCCCTCTATAATGAACGGTATATCGAATGGTTGCTATAACAAATGGAGGCTCGTATGATAAAAAGACTTTGCACGGCCCTGCTGCTGGCCGGCCTTGCGCTCGCGGCGTTCGCGGCCGGGGAAACGCGCTACATCTCAGTCCAGTCGCTTGCAATGAAAGAGAAGGCATCCGGCTCCTCCAAGACCGTGAGGACGCTCACCTACGGTGATGAAGTGACGGTCACCCAGGTCTCGGGCAAGTGGACGCAGGTTTCGCCCAAGGCATCCCCGTCCGTCAAGGGTTGGGTCAGCTCTTCGGCCCTCTCCAAACGCAAGATCGTAAAGGGAAAGTCGATAACGACGGACGCAAGCGAGATTTCCCTGGCCGGAAAGGGCTTCTCCGAGGGGCTGGAGGCAGAATACCGCAAGGACGGCTCCGCTGACTACGCGTCCGTGGACCTCATCGAAGGCAACAGCGTCACGGACGGCGAGCGGCAGACATTCGTCAAGGACGGCAAGCTCAAGGAGGCCGCAGAATGAAGCGGCAGGCATATATCGCGGCGGCGGTCGTCGCAATCTGTGCCCAGGCGCTGGCCTTTTCGGACGGGCTGGACGTCCTCAAGCGGGTCAACCC
>CAMJAJ010000266.1 GCA_946403565.1 uncultured Treponema sp.
GGCACCTGCGCCGTCCGATGAACCGCCCGACGGCTACACGCCCATATCGCTGGACGAGATCTTCGCCGCCCGGGAAAAGGAGAAAGCGGCCCCCACAAAGACGACGAAGGCAGAGCCCAAGGTTGAAAGCGCTGCGGCCGCCCCGGAGCCCACGGCTGACAAGGCCCCTGACGGGGCAGCCGCCCCAACATCCGGCAGCAGGCCCGTCCACCGCACAGGACGGGGGCTTTTGGCAACGGCCATGCAGCAGAACGAAGGAACGGAAAACGAAAGAACTGAAAACGGAGAAACAGAAGATGCTGGAAGGAAATAGGACGATGAAGATTTCGGACGCCGTACGCTATGTCGGCGTGGATGACCATGACATAGACCTCTTTGAGGGACAGTTCGCCGTTCCGCTTGGAATGGCATACAACTCATACGTCATACTGGACGACAAGGTCGCCGTCATGGACAGCGTGGACGGGCATTTCGGAGATGCGTGGCTCGCCAACATACAGAAGGAGCTGGGAGGACGGGAGCCGGACTACCTGGTCGTCCACCACATGGAGATGGACCACTCCGCCAACATCAAGAAGTTCGCGGCCGCATTCCCCAAGGCGGTAATCGTCGCCTCCAAGATGGCCTTCACGATGATGAAGTGCTACTTCGGGGACGAGTTCGCCACGGGCATCGCTTCCCGCCAGCTCGTCGCCGCTGAAGGCACGGTGCTTGACCTGGGCACGCACAAGCTCAGCTTCATCACCGCCCCGAGCGTCCACTGGCCCGAGGTCCTGATGAGCTACGAGGCCAGCGAGAAAATCCTGTTCAGCGCGGACGCATTCGGCAAGTTCGGTGCGAACGACACGGAGGACCCGGAGGGCTGGACCTGCGAGGCACGGAGGTATTACTTCGGCATCGTCGGCAAGTTCGGAGCAAACGTCCAGGCCCTGCTCAAGAAGGCGGCCGCCCTTGACATACAGAAGATCTGCCCCCTGCACGGCCCCGTGCTGGATGCGGACATCGGGGAATACGTCAAGCTCTACGACATCTGGTCCAGCTACGGCGTGGAAAGCGAGGGCGTCATGATTGCCTACACTTCGGTCTACGGCAACACCAAGCAGGCCGTGGAGCAGCTTGCGGAGATCCTCCGGAAGCAGGGCTGTCCCAAGGTCGTCGTCGCCGACCTTGCCCGCGAGGACGTGTATGAGAACGTGGAGAACGCCTTCCGCTACGGCAGGCTCATCCTCGCCTCCACGACCTACAACGGCTCCGTGTTCCCCGCGATGCGGGAGTTCATAGAGCACCTGACCGAACGGAACTATCAGAACAGGAAGATCGGCTTCGTGGAAAACGGCAGCTGGGCACCGATGGCGGCAAAGGCCATGCGCGCCCTGTTCGACAAGGGGCTGACCGAAGGCTGCAAGAACCTGACCTTTGCGGAAAGCAAGGTGTCGATAAAAATCGCCACGACGGAAAAGAATACCGCAGAAATGGAGAGCCTCGCACAGGAGATGCTGGCCTAGCCCACTGTGCAGGAAGGCCAGATCCAGTGGGCACACTGCGCGGACTGGCAAAACAACTGTAGGCTAAGGCAGGACCAACCATTTTCTACAGTCCAGGTGGACTAAAGTCCACGGCATTTGAAACCGGCCTTATTGATGCTATAAAACAGAAAGCCCCCGCCGCAATCGCGACGGGGGCCTTTTTATGGCCGGCTGCCACCAGCAGCCGCGGGCTTAGTAAAGGGTGCCCTTACTTTCCGCCCTTGCGCTTCTTGGAAACGACGTCGAAGAGAACCGCGAGCAGGAGGACAAGTCCCTTGACGGCCTTCTGCCAGTTTGCATCGATACCCAAGATCGACATACCGTTGTTCAGGACGCCCATGAAGATGGCTCCGATGACCGCTCCAGAAACCTTTCCGGTTCCACCGTATGCGGAAGCACCTCCGATGAAGCAGGAGCTGATTGCATCCATCTCGTAGTTCGTTCCGGCGGTCGGGGCCGCAGAATTGAAACGGGCGACACACATCAGGGCCGCAACAGCGGACAGGAAGCCCATGTTCGTGTAGGCAAAGAACATGACCTTGTCGGTGTTGACGCCGGAGAGCTTCGCAGCCTTGGCGTTTCCACCGAGGGCGTACAGGTAGCGGCCGGACACCGTGTTCTTGGTGTAGTAGGCGTAGATGGCGACGATGACACCGACGATGACGAGGATGATCGGGAGTCCCTGGTCCAGTCCGAGCAGATGGGCAACGAGCATGATGACGGCAGAGATGATGATGAGCTTGGCAAGGAAGCCAGCCATGCTGGGAACCTCGTAGCCCTTCCGCACCTTGTTGTTCCGGGAGACAAACTCAGCGATGATGTAGACGGCACAGCAGAGTGCGGCTATGATCATCGTCACCGCATAGGTTCCGTTGCCGGAGAAGGGGATGTAGCTCGCAAAGAGGTTCAGGTACTTGGGAGGCATCGGGGAAATCGTCAGTCCGTTCAGGATGATGAGGGCGACTCCGCGCCACAGGAGCATTCCTGCGAGGGTGACGATGAAGGGGGGGATATGGATGTAGGCAATCCACATTCCATGCCATGCGCCGATCAGGATACCCACGATAAGGCAGACGAGGATGGAAAGATAGATGTTCCAGTGCAGGTTCACTATCAGGGTTCCGCCGATGGCACCGACAAGACAGACGATGGAGCCGACAGAAAGGTCGATGTTACCGCCCGTCAAGATACAGCAGAGCATACCGGTCGCCAGGACGACGACGTAGGCGTTCTGGTTGATCAGGTTCTTGATGTTGCCCGGCGAGAAGAGGGATCCGTTGTCCGTCGCCGTAATCAGCAGCTGGAAAAACAGCATCACCACTATCAGGGCGATGAAGATCGTGTTGTTTTTTAAGGTCTTCTTTATATTCATTGAAGTTGACATTTTTTCCTCCTGTTCCTAAGCTTCCGCAGACTGGGCTACGCCCCTGTCGGAGTTGATGATGCAGGACATGATCTTTTCCTGCGTCGCCTCTTTGCCGGGCAGCTCGGCTATCATCCGGCCCGCGTTCATGACGTAGATCCGGTCGCTCATGCCCAATATCTCCGGCATTTCCGACGATATGAAGATGACGGACTTGCCTTCCGACACCATCTTGTTGATGATTCCGTATATCTCGTACTTGGCTCCGACGTCGATTCCCCTCGTCGGCT
>CAMJAJ010000267.1 GCA_946403565.1 uncultured Treponema sp.
CGCATGGTCGGCGCGCCAGGACCGCCTTGCAGCGCTGTGTGAACTACTTTGCCGCCTTGCGCTTGAGCTCCTCGTAGGAGTCGAACATGAAGGCCGTGTAGCGGTCGGACTGGTAGAGCACCGTTGCCCCGGCCCGGACCAGGCGGCTGGGCAGGGGGCGGCCCATCTCCGCGCTTTCGAACGCGCAGAAGACCTTTCCCTCCGGACGCTCCGTGCTGTGCCGCACCTCCTGCAGCCAGGGGTAGATGTCGTCCACGTCGTCCAAATCCTGCCCCGGCTTGGTGAAGAGCGTGTCGGTCCAGCTGTACATGTCGATCTTGCCGTCGGACAGCTCCTCCATGACGTCGGCGTTCCAGTAGGAGGCGTATCCGGCGCGGATTCCCTGGTCCAGGGCCGCCTTGACAATCTGCCGCCGGTCCGCGTTCAGGTCGGTCTTGTAGAAGTTGTAGCTTGCCGTCCCGCAGGCGGTGAACACGACAAAGAAGGCGGCGAGCAGGAATTTGACCAGCTTGCTTTTACGGATGTCCTGCACGGCCTGGAGTATCACGATGAAGAGGATGGGCATGATGGGCAGTATGTAGCCGCCGCTCACCCCCATGGAGGCGAAGCTCGTCACGAGCGCGAAGAAGAGCAGGGCGGTGGAGAAGAATACCCCCAGCGCCTTCTGGGCAAAGCTGAATCCTTCCTTCTTCATGATGTAGCGGAGGGACAGCAGCATACCCCCGGTCAGGGTGAAGCACACGCCGTTCCGGAAGAGGGCCTCTGAGATGAGGGGCCGTCCGGTCGTGAGCCCTATGTTGTCCAAAAAGCCGTTGACCATGATCAGCAGCTTGTCTATGTCGAACTTCGTGTATTCCTCGCTGCCCCAGGTCCTGAAGGAGTACAGCTTGCTCAGGATTCCGGCGTTCACGACGTAGCCGATTCCGGCCGAGAACAGCAGGAGGACAGCCCCTGCCAGCAGGTCCTGTTCGCCGCCTGCCCCGCTGTAGTCCAGGAGGCGTTTCTGGCTCCTCCCGTTGTAGAAGAGGAAGAGCGCGGCGATGAGGAAGGGCACGTACAGCAGGAAGAGCATCCGTATGCCTTCAAAGCCGTTGAGCAGGGCGAGCAGGCAGACCAGGGCGTAGTAGATGTAGACCTTGACCCGGTTCCGCTCCTTCATGCAGTAGAGGGCGACGCCGACCGTCAGCAGGATCGTCGTGGCGTAGCAGGAGTACCAGAGCCCGTACATGGACATGTAGAGGTACATCTTGGACATGGGCAGCATGAGGCAGGAGCAGAGCACGGAGCAGTAGCCCCGGCGCAGGCCCACCGAGCGCGCGACCAGCACGGCCGAGGCGCAGAGCACGACGAGGTGCAGGGCGATTCCCACGACCTTGACGACGTACCACGACGAGAAGATCCAGAAGAGGGGGGCGAAGATGATCTGCTGGTTCACCACCCGGAGGGCGGTGGAGTAGTACATGTCCTTGGTGAAAAGCTTCCCCTGCCGGGAAAGCACCTTCGCGATGATCAGCTCGGAGGCCGTGTCGGAGTCGGTCAGGTAGCTGCCGTATTTGACGAGCCAGGCGAGGAAGCAGACGAAGAGGGCGAGGGGCACTATGAAGGTCAGGGCCTTGAGCTGGAGGGCAAAGAGCCGGTCGTCGGCGTAGATGAAGTCCAGGACAAGGAGGCCCAGGCCGAGGGTGCAGAAGCCCACCGAGCTGAACAGCTCCAGATAGCGCCGGGGATTGCCGGGGACCTTCCCCTTTATGGCGGTCAACGTGGAAAGCAGGGCGTCCTGGACGGGGGGAAGGAGCAGGAGCAGGCCAAAGAGGGCGGCCAGCGCGGCCGCAATCGTGGCGAGCAGCTTCCAATGCCGGTAGAGGAGCCTTGCGGCGGAGCTTTCTGAGAGCGTGTTTTCCATTTCAGTAGGTCCTTTCACTTATGATGTAGCGGGGGCGGCCTTTCGTTTCCAGATAGATCTTACCGATGTATTCCCCAATGATTCCCAGGCTTATCAGCTGGACTCCCGAAACGAAGCAGATGATGCAGGTGGTGGAGGCCCATCCGGCGACGGTCTTGCCGCGGATGACCTGGATGACCGACCAGACCACGCCGATGAAGCTTATGAGGGCGATGAAGAGTCCGAATATCGAGATGAAGTGCAGGGGCTTTACGGACAGGCTGGTTATGCCGTCCAGCGCGAGGGAGAGCATTTTGGTGAAGGGGTAGTGGCTTTCGCCTGCCAGCCGTTCGCTCCGCTCGTAGTAGACCGTCCCGCTTTTAAAGCCCACGAGCGGGAAGAGCCCGCGCAGGAAGAGATTCACTTCCTTGAAGTCGGAAAAGGCCTCCAGCACCTCGTTCGAGACCAGGCGGTAGTCGGCATGGTTGAACACCACCTCCGCGCCCATGCTGCCCATGAGCTTGTAGAAGCTTTCCGCGGTGAAGCGCTTGAAGAAGCTGTCCTTCTTGCGGCTGGAACGCACCCCGTAGACGATCTTGCAGCCTTCGTCCCGGTACTTCTTGACCATCTCGTCCATCGCGTTTATGTCGTCCTGGCCGTCGCAGTCTATCGAGATCGTGATGTCGCACTTTCCCTTGGCCTCCATGAGGCCGGACAGGAGGGAGCTTTGGTGGCCGCGGTTGCGGCTCTGGCTTATCCCGATGAAGTGGGGGTCCTGCCGTGAGAGGGCCTGTATGATTTCCCAGGTGGAATCCCGGGAGCCGTCGTTGACGAACAGGATGCGGCTGGAGTCGCTCACGAGGCCTCCGCTGATGAGCTGGCGTAGCTTTTCGAGGAAGAGGGGAGCCGTTATGGGCAGGACTTTCTCTTCATTGTAGCAGGGAATAACAATCCATAGCTGCGGAAGGGCCGTTGACACATTCTTCTCCTAATCGGGTTTTGAATAAACGCATGGGCAGTTTCAAAGGCCGGACGGGCTTTTGAAATGAACCCGATTGAGTATACACCGTTTTGGGGCAGGAAGGCAACATGGGCCCTCTCTAAAACATCCCGGGATGGCCGGGATGCCCCCGTGATGGCTGGGACACCCCCGCCCCGGGCCTCCTGCACCGCACAAAAAAAGCCCCCGGACCGGCCGGGGGCTTTTTCATTCTATGGCGAAGGGCAAAGGCCCTCCGCACAGCTTTTGTTTCCGTCCTTACTTCTTGTAGGACTGCCGGATTTCCTTGGCGGCGG
>CAMJAJ010000268.1 GCA_946403565.1 uncultured Treponema sp.
TGCGGGACGACCTCTTCGTACTTGTCATGTCCGCCACCGTGCAGGCAAAGAAGACCGCGGCATACCTGGGAAACGAAGCGGAACCGGCCCCCGTCCTGGACGTGCCGGGCAGGCTGTTCCCGGTGCAGGTCAGCTACGGGCCGGACCTTTCGCCCGCCGCCGCCGTCATGCAGGAGCTTTCGCGCGGGGGAACGGGGGGCATCCTCGTGTTCCTGCCGGGAATCGCGGACATCCGGCGGACGGAGGCGGACCTGCGGGCGGCCGGAGCCCAAGCAAAGGCGGACCTGCTCATCCTGCACAGCAGCGTCAGCCTGGACGAGCAGCGCAGGATCCTCTGCCCGCCCGGCCCGGGGGAAAAGCGGCGGGTCATCCTCTCCTCCGCAATCGCCGAGACCTCGCTCACCGTGCCCGACGTCCGCACCGTGATAGACTCCGGCCTCATGCGGGTGAACCGCATGAACGTCCGCTCCGGCATGGAGACGCTCGTCACGGAGCGGGAGAGCCTCTTTTCCGCCAGGCAGCGCTCGGGCCGGGCCGGGCGGACGGGGCCGGGCTCCTGCATCCGCCTGTGGAGCGAGCGGGAGGCCCTGCAGGAGGCGACCGTGCCGGAGATCCTCAGGAGCGACCTGAGCTCCGTCGTGCTCCAGTGCGCGGACTGGGGCATCACGGACCGGACGGCCCTGGACTGGTTTGACGAACCGCCCCGGTCGGCCTGGGACGCCTCCCGCGAGCTGCTGCGCCAGCTTTCCTGCCTGGACGACTCGGGAGGCGTGACGGACCTGGGCCGGGCCGCCCTGCAGATGGGCCTCTCGCCCCGCCTCGCCTGCGCTGCCCTCGCCGGAGGGGCCGCCTGCATCCTGCCCTACGGCGAGTACGCAAAGGCAGCCCCCGCCCTGCAGAAGCGCTTCATGGACGACTGCGAGCGGCGGCGGGCAGGCTGCCTGAAGCAGTTCCCCGCCGTCAGGACGGCCCTCTCAGACTATGCAGAACCGCTGCTCGCCGGGTATCCTGACCGGCTGGCCCGCCTGTGCGGGGACGGCGGCCTCTACCAGTTCCCTTCGGGCCGGGTCGCCTCGCTGCCCCGCGAGGCCCGGGAAAAGTCGGCGGCCTTCCCCGAGTGGATCCTGGCGGCGGACGTGGACGCGGGCGAGAAGCAGGGCAGGATCTACAGCTGGAAAGAGATTCCGTCCGACTGCGCCGAGACATTCCTCGCCACGAGGACGCACGAGGAGACCAGCTGCTCGTTCGTCGGACGGGACACGAGCAGGATACGCAAGATACGGACGGTCTGCTACGGAAAGATAGCGCTTTCGCGGGTGAACCTGAAGGCGGACGCAGGCGACTACGGGGCGGCGCTCTGCTCGCTCGTCAAGGAGGAGGGGCTTTCCGCCCTGCCCCTGTCGGACGCGGCCAGGGCCTTCCTCCTGCGGGCGCGCTTCTACCGCCTGCATGCGGACGACCGCACGGGAAACGGCGGAACCACTCCGGGCGGCGACCCGCTGGACGGCCTGAAGGACAGCGTGGCGGACTGGCTCCTCCCCTTCATAACGGGCAACTCCCTGCAGCCCGAGACGGTGCTGAACGCCCTGCGCTACGCCCTGGACGGACAGGCGGTGGACGCGGCGGTTCCCGACAGCCTCAGCCTGCCCAACGGAAAGAAATGCCCGGTCAAGTACGAGGAGCTTGCCGCCGAGGGGGACGGTCCCCGGGACATACGACCTGTAATCGAGATAATCATACAGCGGCTCTTCGGCTGCTTCCAGACGCCCCGGATACTGGGGGTGCCGGTGCTGCTGCGCCTGCTTTCGCCCGCCCGACGGCCCCTGCAGGTCACGGACGACCTGGAAGGATTCTGGTCAGGCAGCTGGAAGGAAATCTGCAAGGAGATGAAGGGGCGCTATCCCAAGCACAACTGGGATTACACCGTAAGCGAATAGCGCCTCAGGACAGGATCAGTTGCCCGGATTATAGTAGTCTATCACTTCGTCATAGGAGGTCGTCGTGGTCTCTTCCCGGACGTGGACCAGCCAGCCGTTCCGGTGCACGGCCTCGTAGACGTCGCCGTTGTCAAACTTGGTATAGAAGCGTATCATGGAGGCGTCCTCCTTTGCCTGGAAGACCGCGGTATAGTCATATTCCCGGCGCGTCAGCTCCAGCCTGACGTTGTGTCCCGTCCCGGTGTTCAGCACGAACGTGTCTCCCGACCGTTCCACGGGGCAGTCCCAGTACACCTTCATGTCGAGATCCTTGTTGTGGTCCTTCTGGTACAGGACGGCCCGCGTGTAGAGCTGCACGTCCAGGTTGTAGGTGGTCCAGATGCTGTCGAACTTGGCATCGGTGATGCGGCCCCAGCTGTAGGTGTCAATGTAGTTCGGCATCTTTTCATCCGGCGCCGTCTGCGGAACAGGCTCCGTCACGAGGGCGTTGGAGTCGGAGGAGCTTGAATGCGAGCATGATGAAAAGGCAAATGTCAACAGCGCGAACGCGGCAGGCAACAGGGCGAAACAGGTGAACTTCATATTATACCATCCTCCAACATAGTAAACCATAGTACATCGGGCAAGAGATGTCAAGACATGTTTCCACCAGGGGTGGACCGGGGGGGCCCAGGGGTGGCCAAGAGGCAGCCGGGGCTGCCGGGCGACCGGACCTGGTGTCTGCGGCAGGACGTCCCCGTCCTCCCGCGCTGCACAGCATGATATCGCCGGCATGCCCGGCATGGCTTGACATAAACCCGCCATTGCTCTAGTATGTTTCTAACAAAAGTAGCAAGAGGCAGTTTATGGGAACATCGACAGACGGTTTTTTCGATATATATGGGGGCAAGTACGTCGCGGAGGTCCTGCGGCGGCCCCTGGACGAGCTGGAGGAGGCCTTTGCCCGCTACATGGCGGACAAGGACTTCCTCGACGAGCTGAACACGATACGGCGGGACTACATAGGCCGCCCCACCCCGCTCTACTATGCGCCGACGGCCACCAGGCTTTTGGGCGGCGCGCAGATATACATCAAGCTTGAGGGGCTTGCCAACACGGGGGCGCACAAGATAAACAACGCGATCGGCCAGTGCCTCCTCGCCAAGAAGATGGGCAAGAAGCGAATCATCGCGGAGACCGGCGCGGGCCAGCACGGGCTTGCGACCGCCGCCGCCTGCGCCAAGCTGGGGCTTGACT
>CAMJAJ010000269.1 GCA_946403565.1 uncultured Treponema sp.
TTGAGAAGTCGGACGACGTGCTCGCCGCGCTGGAAAAGCGGCTTGACTTCTTCATCGAGAACGGCTGCAAGGCGAGCGACCACGGGATGGACTTTCCCCCCTTCGAGCGTGCGGGCGATGCGGAGATTGACGGGGCCTTCAAGGCCGCGCTGGAGGGAAAGCAGCCCGACCCGCGCCTTGCGGAAGCCTACAAGACCAAGATGCTCGTCGCCCTCGGACGGATGTACGCGGGGCGCGGAATCGCCATGCAGTACCACATGAACGTCATCCGCGACAACAACAAGGCTGCGTTCAGGCAGCTGGGGCCTGACACCGGGTTTGACTCCGTGCACGACAACAAGCTGACCCAGAAGCTCTCCGGCCTCTTGAACCTGATGGAGGAGCAGGGTGGCCTGCCCAAGACGATCCTGTACACGCTCAACCCCGCCGACTACTATCCTGTTGCGACGCTGATGGGCTGTTTCCAGGGCGGTGGCATAAGGGGCAAGATGCAGCTCGGCAGCGCATGGTGGTTCTGTGACCACATCGACGGGATGGAGCAGCAGCTCAGGACGCTCGGTGCGCTCGGCATGATTCCCGCCTTCGTCGGCATGCTGACCGACAGCCGGAGCTTCCTGTCATACCCCCGTCACGAATACTTCCGCCGCATCCTCTGCAACCTGATCGGCGGCTGGGTGGAACGCGGCCTGTACCCCGCCGACATGGACGGCCTTGCCAGGATGGTGCGGGATGTTTCGTTCGGCAACGCCAAGGCCTACTTCGGGTAAGGCTGCATGATACGGGACCTGCTGGAGCTGTTCATCAGCTTTTTCAAGATAGGGGCCATCACCTTTGGCGGCGGCATGGCCATGCTCCCCATTCTGGACCGGGAGCTTGCGGGAAAGAAGCGGTGGACGACGAGTGAGGAGCTGCTTGACTACTACGCAATCTCCCAGTCCACGCCGGGAATCATCGCCGTCAACGTCGCGACCTTCATCGGCTTCAAACGGCGGAAAGTCCCCGGAGGTATCGCTGCGACCCTGGGGGTGGTGACGCCTTCCGTCATCATCATCAGCCTGATTGCGGCATTCATCGCCAACTTCGAGCAGATTGCCTGGGTGCAGAAAGCCCTGAAGGGAATAAACGTCGCCGTCGCGGCCCTGCTCTTGTATTCGGTCATCGGGCTTGCGCGTAAGGCGATAAAGAAGCCCTGGCAGCTGCTTTTCTTTGTCCTCTCGTTCTCGCTGATTTATTTCTTCAAAGTGCATTCGGTCTTTATCATCGTGGGGGCTGCCCTGTGCGGCATACTCATCGCATGGGGAAGCAGGGCGCTGCGCAGGACCGCTGTGGCAGGAGGGGATGCCGCACCCGGTGGGAGCGGTAGCGCGGTGGCTTCCGCGCCGGACGGAAACGCTGCGGCAGATGGAAATGATGCACCGGATGGGGAGGTGACAGAATGAGCCTGCTCCACCTCTTCTTCATCTTCTTCTATATCGGACTCTTTGCAATCGGGGGCGGGCTGGTCGCCGCGACCTTCATGCAGCAGACCCTTGTCGAACAGTACCAGCTGCTCAGCGCGGAAAAGTTCTACAGCATGCTTGCCATCAGCGAGAGCACGCCCGGTCCCATCGGGATAAACCTGGCGACCTTCATCGGCATGGAGCTGTACGGGCCGGTCGGGGCCGTCGTGGTGACGCTCGGTGAAATCCTGCCCTCGCTCATCGTCATCATGCTGATTGCCCGCTTCTTCTCCCGCTTCCAGGACCGGCCCCTGGTGAAGGCGGCCTTTTCCGCCCTGCGCCCGGCGACGAGCGGGATGGTGCTCATCGCGCTCGTGCAGGTGTTCACGATTTCGCTGCTGAACATGCAGGCATTTCAGGCGGGCGGTGGCGGCATGCAGGCGTTTTTCAACTGGCCTGCTGTCGCCCTCTTTGAGGTCTGCCTCGTCATCCTGTTCAAGACCAAGCTGCACCCCGTCGTGATAATCGTGCTCGGGGCCGCATT
Source organism: uncultured Treponema sp. (assembly GCA_946403565.1). The sequence goes on from CAMJAJ010000269.1 coordinate 1,984, forward strand.
CGGAGTGGCCTTCCTCTAGGACCGCTAGCCTTTGACCGCTCCGGCCGTGATGCCCGTGTATATCTGCTTCTGGCAGAGGAGGAAGACGATCAGGGCGGGAATCAGCGAGATGATGACTCCCGCGCAGATGAGGTTGTAGCGGTTGCCCATGGGGCCGGTGAAGGTGTAGAGCGAGATGGCCACCGTGCGGAGCTTCTCCGACTGCAGGTAGAGGTTTGCCGAATAGTATTCGTTGTAGCAGCCCACGCCCTTGAGGATCATGCTCGTCACGATTGCGGGCTTGAGCAGGGGCAGGATGAGCTTCCAGAAGATCGTGAAGTAGTTTGCCCCGTCCATGATGCCGCTCTCGTCCAGCGAGGTGGGTATGTTCTCCATGAACTGTATGAAGATGTATATCGTGATGACGTCCGTGCCGCACATCATGATGATGTAGCCGTACAGGTGGTTGATGAAGCCGAGCGTCCCCATTATCTTGTACACCGAGACCTGCATGGCGACTCCGGGCAGGAGTGTCGCGAACAGGAAGAGGTTCCGGATGAGCGTGTTCCCGTGGAACTTGAAGCGGTTCAGGACATAGGCGAGCTGCGCGCTGATCATGATGGAAAGCGCGAGGACGAAGACCAGCACGATGATGGAGTTCATGAAGGCCCGCCCCATGTGCGCGGATGCGAATGCCTTGGCGAAGTTCTGGAAGTAGATCAGCTTGGGCAGCATCATGACCGAGGTCTCCTGGTACTCCGCGTCCGTCTTGAATGCCGTGATCAGGCAGGAGACCAGGGGTATGAGCGTCCAGAAGGCGAAAAACACGAGGATGAAGTATTTGACCGCATTGCTGATGACGATTCCGGCAGAGGGTACGCCATGCTGTCTGAGTATCTTGCTGTGCTGGCTCATAGTACGTCTCCTCCTGTCTTGCTGTCCGTGCCTGCGTTGCGGAAGACGTACTTGAAGAAGAGCTTCTGCAGTATCGTCACTACGAAGATGATGCACAGGAGGAAGACCGCCATGGCCGAGGCCAGTCCCACCTTCTGGCTGGTGTGGGCAATCCTGTCCATGATGATGAAGTAGGTTCCCGTTCCGTTTCCGCCCTTGGTGATGACGAAGGGCGGTTCAAATGCGCTGAGCGATCCGGTTATGGAAAGGATGACGTTCAGCGTGATTATCGTCTTTATGCTCGGCAGGATGA
>CAMJAJ010000270.1 GCA_946403565.1 uncultured Treponema sp.
CCGCGCGAGGTCGTCTCGCCGATTGCCGGCCAGCTGACGACGTAGCCTTCCACCTTCTCCTTCTTGTAGGCGGGGAAGCTGAACATGACCTTCTGCCCGACGGCGAGGCTCGCCACGTCCGTCTCGGCAATCTCCACCTGGGCGGTCAGGTAGGACTTGTCCACCAGCGTACCGATGGAATCCTTGGCGGCGAGCGAATCCCCGACCGATGCACTGATAGCGGCGATGATGCCGTCGAATGTCGCCGTGACCTTGCGCTCGTTTATCTTCTGTTCGAGCGAAGCCTTCTCGGTCTTCATCAGCTCGTATTCCCTGGCCGATCCGCTTATCTTCGTCGTCTGCATGTTCAGCAGGTGCTTCTCCAGATTGTATCGCTGGGTGGTGTCGTCCAGCTGCAATATCACGTCGCCCTTCTTGACCTCGTCTCCCTGCTTCACGTAGACCGCTATGACCGTCCCGTCGGAAAGCGCCTGCAACGTCTGCGACTGGGCCGCCTGCACCGTGCCGCTTATGTCGATGACGTTCTCGTAGGTCTCCTCCCGCACGGTGTAGGTCACGTTGTCCGTCTTGGACGAACCGAGGAACTTGCGCGCAAAGAAAAGCCCCGCCCCTATGACCGCAAGCAGCAGCAGGAGAATGATGACCAGCCTCAGCTTTCCCTTCATCGTCTGCCCTCCCTGTCGCCAGCGGCCGACGCACCGCCGCCCGCCCCGTTGCCAGCCGCCGTACCGGTGCCCGTCGCGACAGCACCGTCCTTCCCGTCAAGGACCGTCAGCTCGTAGTCGCGGACAAAGAGCAGCTTGACTTCGGCATTGTACATCAGCATCTCAAGGTCATTTATTATGGTCTGGATCTTGTAGGTCCGCATGTTCGTGAGCGCAGTGCGGTACTCGCCCTCGTTGACGATTCCCGCCTTGTACCATTTGAGGGTATCGGCCTCCAGCGACCTGTACAGCTCATACGACTCCTCGTTGCCCTTCTTGTTCCAGAGGAGGTTTTCCAGGCTTTCCTGCTTTTCCACGACCTTCTGCTCCCACTCATCGCGTGCACTGCGTATGTCCAGCAGTTCCTGCTCCTCGGCTATGCCCTGCTGCTGCCGGGCGATGTTGTCCGTCAGGAACTTGGTCGGGTTGAGCGAGAGGTTCATCGTATAGACGGGCGAGTGCGAATTGTCGCCCGCGCTGTTCCGCGTCACCGGGACGCTGACCCCGGCCCCCGCCGCAAGTGCACCGCCTGCCATGTTGAAATCCAGCCCGCCGTCCACGGTGTCGCTGCCCCGCGCGCTGGAATTGTCGAATGTGTAGCCACCGTTCGCCGCAAGCGAAAAGCGCTTGTCCGCCTTGCGCGAAAGGGTATTCAGCCTGTTCGTCCAGACCGCGCTTTCCACGGCGGAATAGTCCTCCTCCCGGAAGGAGCGGATGTCCAGCCCCTCCACCTGGGGGATGTCCACAGGCAGCCAGTCCAGCGGGTCGTCCGCCCTGTATTCCACCCCGCATTTCCGGGCAAAGACCTTGACGTCCTTCTCCAGGTCGCGCCGGTAATTGGACACGTTGTGCTCGTCAGTCCGCACCCTGGTGTCCGCCTGCCGGTACTTGAGAGACGTCGCCTCGTAGCCCTTCACCTTCAGTTCGCGGAAGCTCAGCTTGTCCTCCCAGAGGGTGTTCTCCGCGCTCGTCAGCTTGGCCGCAGCGTCAAAGAGCGACTTGAGTTCGGAATAGAACGCCTGTTCCTGCTTCACCAGGCCGTCCGCCAGCGACCGCCGCGCCTCCAGCACGGAACGGTCAGCCTTGAGCAGGGTTATGTTCCGCTCGTCCATGACGGAGGAGTATATGTCCAGGCTGAGCGACAGGCTCGTGCTGGAACCGGAGTTCTTGCCGTCGGCAAAGGAGATGTTGGACGAAACGCCCAGCTTCAGGTTCCTGGCCGCCGGATAGCCCACGCTGGCGGACGGGCGCAGGCTGACCGACCCGTCGCCCGCCGTGTTTATGACCACCGAGCCGGAGGAAAGCTGGACCGCGATGCCGTTCGATATCCCCGTGGACTTCCTGGACAGCATCCTGTCCTTGAGCGAGAGCGTCAGCTTTTTCACCGTCAGGCTGTTGTTCAGGTAGCCTTCCAGCAGGTCGGCGGTCCGGGCCTGGGCAAAAAGCAAGCCCCCAGCCGCAATGAGGAAAACAGATGCTATGACCCGCCTGATGGCCCCCAGGCGGACGGCTCGGCCGAACATACGGTCATTGTACCGCAAAAGGGGCGTTTCGGGTAATAAATTTTGTTATGGGAGAACCCAGGAAGACTCTCCCTCCCCAACACACGGACGCCCCCAAGGGAGACTAGGAAATCTGGCCCCCGTCTAGCATGACCTGACCCTCCTTCTCAGCTACGGCTTCTCCAGTATGGTATACTGCCTCGCATAGCTACGACTTGACGTTCGATCATTCTGGAGTTATACTCCAAATCAGTCGAAAACAAAGGAGATTGCATTGTACATACAACGCCATATTTTGCCGTACATAAGCAGGATGAAAAAACAGTTCAGGGTCCTTCTGATTACAGGCTCCCGACAGGTAGGAAAATCAACCCTGCTCAAAAAGGAGCTTGGCGGCGAGTATGACTATGTTACCCTTGATGATTTTTCAGACCTTGCCCTTGCGCAGAAGGATGGCACCCTGTTTTTCAAGAACCATCCCCTTCCCGTGATTGTGGACGAGGTTCAGCGTGCTCCGGATTTGTTCCTTCAAATCAAGCTGCTTGCAGACAGTTCCGATGAGAAGGGAAGAATCATCCTTACAGGCTCACAGAGTTACAGACTTTTGAGCAGGGCTTCGGATTCCCTTGCGGGCCGTGTCTGCATAATCAATATGTCCTCCCTTTCTTTGCGTGAAAAACACGAGGTTGATTTCAATGCCGAATTCCTTCCGACAGAGGAATATGCCTTAAAACGCAGGGAATGCCTGAGGAGCTATGAAAACCTCTGGCAACACATCTGGCGAGGAAGCATGCCGGAGCTTGCAGATGAATCGATTGACTGGGAATCGTTCTACCGTTCGTATATCCGCACGTATCTAGAACGCGATGTCGCCGATTTGATAAACGCAAGGAACATCGTTAAATTCAACAGCTTCATGCAGTGCATTGCTGCCCGTGTGGGAGAGCTGTTCAAT
>CAMJAJ010000271.1 GCA_946403565.1 uncultured Treponema sp.
CTGTCTTTCCAGCTTTTCCAGAAGCTCGATCTCCTTTGTCTGCTCGCTGAATGAGTCCATCATCAGCAGGGTGTAGCCGCGGGCGTTCGCGCTCTTCTCGCAGGCGGCGAACACGGCCGAGTAGTAGGGGTTGCAGATGTCCGCCACGATGAAGCCTATCTGCATCGTCTGGGTCTGTATGAGGCTGCGGGCAAGCATGTTCGGCTGGAAGTCGTACTTGTCTATGACGCGGAGGATCTCCTTCTTCTTTTCGTCCTTGACGTTCGCGCTCCCGGTCAGCACCCGGGATACCGTTGAGATGGAGACCCCTGCCTCCCTCGCTATGTCGCGGATAGTTATGCTCTTGCCCATATAGCTATTGTAGCCCATATTCCATTTTTTTGCAAACGTTTTCAAAAGGAACGCCTCCGCGCTGTTCAGCCGCCCCCCGCTTCTTCCGATATATAGGCAGGAGTATGCCGGGATTTTCATTGCCCAACTGGGACATCCCCCTCTGGGTGCACAATCTTATTGCCGCGAGCAACCTTGTTTTCCTCATCTTTGTCCTCTTCTTTGAGCGGAAGGAGTCCCGCCGCCGTTTTGTGTGGATTCTGATCCTCCTCTTCCTGCCCACCGGCGTCGGCATGATCCTGTACATCCTTTTCAGCGGGCATATCTTTGCGGCGACCAGGAGGATGAAAGACCTGAACTCCACGGCCGACCAGTTTTCCGCCCCCCTGCGGGAGCGGCAGAAGAAGCTCCTTTCCCTCAGGCGGTCGCAGGCCCCCAACCACGTCATAAAGAGCTTCGTGCCGCTCGTGGGCATGAACCTGACGGAAGGCAACAGCCTGCTCACCTACGCCGAGAACACCTCCATATTCACCTACGGGGCGGCCTTCTTTGACGACCTGTGCAGGGAGCTGGAGCGGGCCACGAAGAGCATCAACATGGAGTTCTTCATCTACCGGCAGGACAAGATCGGGACCAAGGTGATGGAGATCCTGTGCCGGAAGGCGCGCGAAGGGGTGGAGGTGAAGCTCCTGTACGATGACTTCGGCTGCTTCCTGACCCGGGTCCGCTTTTTCCGCAGGCTGGATGCGGCGGGGGGCAAGAGCCGCCCCTTCTTCCTGGTGCGGGTGGGCCTGCCGCTGACGCTGAACTACCGGAACCACCGCAAGGCCGTGATCGTGGACAGCCGGATCGCCTACATCGGGGGAATGAACCTTGCGGACGAGTATGCCAACTGGAACCCCCGCCGCAGGCTGAACTGGCGGGACACGATGGTGAAGATGGAGGGCAGCTGCGTGCTGGCGATACAGTCCAACTTCCTGGGCGACTGGTATTCCCAGGAGGCCTGGGTCAACCGGCCCAAGACGGTGGAATCCATGCTCCGCTACTTCCCGCCGTCGTTCGCCGAGAAGCTGCTGGACGGTTCGGTCGGGGACGGGCAGGGGGACTTCCTGGAGGATGTCTTTGCCCGCGGCAGGATCGCCACCCAGGTCATCACGAACGACCCGAGCGGCAGCAGGAAGGCCAACATAGAGGACGCCTTCATCCGCTTGATAATGGGCGCGCGGCGGAACGTCTACATAGAGACCCCCTACTTTACCCCGGACGAGGAGTTCCAGAATGCCCTCAAGATCGCATCCTATTCGGGGGTGAAAGTGAGCATCGTGATTCCGGGCGACTGGGACAAGTTCTTCATGAAGGCCGCCTCGTCGGACTTTGCCCGGGAGATGTGCGCGGACGGAATCCGCTTCTACATCTACCCCGGATTCATACATTCCAAGATGATAAGCGTGGACGGGAAGGTCTCCTCCATCGGGACGACGAACATAGACAACCGGAGCTTCTCGCTCCACTTCGAGGAGAACGTCCTCTTTTACGACGAGCGCTTCACCGCCCGCTGCGACGCCATCATCGAGCGGGACATGCAGCACTCGCAGGCCGTGACCAAGGACTTCTTTGACCGGAAGCCCATCTTTGTCCGCGCCTTCTGGTCCTTCTGCAGGCTCTTCTCGCCCCTCATGTAGGAGGGGTAGGCCCGGCGGCAGGACCGTTACGGCGCGGGAAGGACTGCCCCAGCGCGGGGAGGACCGTTACGGCGCGGGAGGTTGCCCGCCTCGGGTGCGGGGAGGGCTGTCATGGTGCGGGGCGGATTGCCCCGGCCGCGGGTGGGCCTACTCGTCCCCCTTCTTCTTGGCGCCGCTCTTTATCTTGTCGAAGAGCTTGTTCGCCGCATCTCCCGCCGCGTTCGTGATGCCGCTCGCGGCCTCGCTGTCGCCGAGCTTTTCTTCCAGCTTCTCCTGCAGTTTGCCCTTTCCCAGCTCCGTGATGCGGTCCTGCAGCTCCTGCTTCTTGGACTCCAGGATGCCCTGCATGGAGGCAAGGTCGGCGTTTGCCAGGTCTATGCCGTCCTCCATCCCCAGGAACTCCTTGGCCCGGTTGAAGTAGGCGTTGGACGAGCCCGTTATCTCCTCGTTGAGCCGGGCGAGCGCCTTGTCCTTGGCCTCGTTGCCCAGTCCCTTGACGATCGCCGTCAGGGACTCGGTGAACTTGTCGGCGAAGTCACCCAGCAGTTCCAGGTTCATTCCTTCGATCTCGGAGAAGTCCAGGTTGAAGCCGACCAGCATGGTCTTTATGGCGTCCAGGGCCTCCTGGTAGTATTTGCTGATGATCGCGCTGGCAAAGCCGTCCGTCGTCATCTTGATGGGCGTGAGGTCCACCGAGCCGCCCGCGCTCAGGAAGCCGCTTCCCGCCGCCGCGCTCAGGGAGACCTTTGCCAGTCCTTCCAATGAGGGGACGCCGCTCTTGAGCGCGACCTTTGCCCCGTCGAACAGGGCCTTCATTCCGTCACCGGTGTAGTTGGCCTTGATGAGGGGGGCGGTGCTCGCCATCCTGGTGTCCAGCACGAGGTCGGCGGCGTGGCTTATGCCCGCCATGGCGAAGTTGCCCTTGAGCGTGGTGGTCTTGCCGCGCACGTTCTGGTCGTTCGTGATCTCTTCGATTGTCGCGTCGAAGTCCTTGCCCGACACGAAGGCCCGCTCGATGAGGAAGGTGGGGCTGTTGTCGCCGAACCAGAAGGTGGTTCCCGCGAGGCGGTTGCTTCCTTCCTTCTTCTTCTTGCTGTTTGCGGCCTTGTTCTTTTCCATCTCGGATGCCGCCCCCTG
>CAMJAJ010000272.1 GCA_946403565.1 uncultured Treponema sp.
AAGCTGTCCGAGCACCCGATGAAGACCTTCTTCGACAAGGGCATCATCGTGACGCTCAATTCCGACGACCCCCTCTTCTTTGGCGTGGAGCTGCTGGACGAATTCTGGAACGCATACACGGAGATGGGCTTCTCCCTGCAGGACCTCAAGCAGCTGATCAGTTACTCCTTCACCGCCTCCTTCCTTCCCGAGGACGCGAAGGGCTCCTATGTGGAGTCCGTGGAGACGATCTGGGAGGGCCTGGACCTGGAGCATAAAAAAAAAAGGACCTTTGAATTAGGCGCGGTCAAGCGCGCCATGCTGATGATCGGGGCACCGGTCGCCGTCTTCTTCGTGCTCACGACGATAGTCGCGGCGGAGCTGGTCTCCGGTTTTACGCGCCGGCAGACCTACGAGATCATGCAGGAGCAGGCGCAGGAGTGCGTCCTCAGTCTGGAGAAGGAACTGGTGGCCCCGATGAAGATGACCGAGGCCCTGGCCTGGTTCTTCAAGGACGGCTTTTCCGACGACGACGAGGCCAACCGGAACGTCTTCGTCAAGATGTCCATGGCCTATCCCAACCTGCCGGGCTTCTACGCGGGGCTTACGACCAAGAAGACCTACAGCTCGCCCAACCTCATCCTGCCCGACACCTACGACCCCACGAGCCGGGGCTGGTACAAGGGGGCGGTGGAGCAGGGCGGCAGGATGTTCTATTCCGACGTGTATCCTGACGCGCAGACGGGTGACCTGGTCATAACCCTCTCGCAGGCGGTCTACAAGCATGCCCGGCTGGACGGCGTGGTCGCCTTTGACTACACGCTGACGGAGCTGTTGGACATACTGGCGGACAGCAAGGCCGCCGAGGGCGACGAGTCCTTCATCCTTTCCCCGGAGGGGAAGTTCTTTATGCACGAGACCTACACGCCCGACGACAGCATGCTGGAGGTGGAAGGCGGGGCCTACCGGGAGGTCGCGGAGAAGATACTCGCGACAAAGGACGGCTTCGTGGAAGGCCGCTTCGGCAACGACAAGTACGTGTTCCGGGTGGCCGTCATGCCGACGACCGGCTGGTACTACGTGCTCGGCAAGCCGGTCGGCAGGGTCAACGCCTTCTCCAACGTCATGCGCCGCATCCTTTCGGTCTCCTTCTTCATCCTCTTCGTCATCATCATGACGATTACGACGCTGATCATGGGACGCATGCGGGCCAAGGAGCGGGGTGCGAGCGAACGGCTCATCGACGAGACCCATAAGCTGGCCGACTCGTCCAAGCAGAACGCGGCGACTGCCCAGGACCAGTCCGCGGCAGTCAAGGAGATCGTCGCGACGATGGAAGACAATACTGCCCTGTCGGAGTCCATCTCCCGTAAGATACAGGACGTTTCCAGCGTGGCAAAGAAGACTTCCGGCGACGTTGCCGAGGGCGTGTCCTACCTGGAAGAAAACGTCCGTCACCTGCGCGAGATTTCTGCCGCAAACCGGTCGACCATCGAAGGCATAAAGGACCTCGGCGACAAGATAGAGAACATCTGGAACATCGTCACGCTCATCAACTCGGTTGCCGATCAGGCAAAGATTATCGCCTTCAACGCGGAGCTTGAGGCTTCCGCTGCGGGCGAGGCGGGCAAGAACTTCCACATCGTCGCAAGCGAGATCCGCCGCCTTGCCAACGGCATCATCGACGGAACGAGGGAGATCAAGGAGCAGATCGGGGAAATCCAGCAGAGCTCCGACACCCTCATTCTGGCGAGCGAGAGCGGCACCGAGAAGATACAGCAGGGCGTGGATAACGCCAAGAGTCTTGAGCTGCGCTTCGGCAGCATCAAGAATGCTTCGGAGATAACGGCGGACAGCGCGGGAGACATTACGACGATAGTTCAGCAGCAGACTGCCGCAAGCGAGCAGATGCTGATCACACTCAAGCAGATAGCGGCTGGGGTCGAAAGCTTCAGCGGGGCGACCGAACGGATTTCCGTTGCGTCGCAGAATCTGCAGGGCATTGCGGAGGAACTTGCACGATGAACAGTCAGGACAGCAAACGGCAGCGCAACAACAGAAAGCTCTTTCTCGGAGTCTTCCTCCCCCTCCTTGCGGTAACCTTCGTCGCCTGTACGGCTTTTGCCGTGCTTGCCCTGCGGATTACGAACCGCTATGTTTCCGCAGAGACTGCCCGCATTACGGGGCGGCTTGCCGACAGCATTGAGATGAAGTTCGTTCCGGCCATCACCAACGTCGAGGACTTTGCGGTGACGGCCGCATACACTGACGACGGCGAGATCCTGAACATGGTCATCCACATGATGGGTACCTCCATCCCCTATGCGCGGGGCATCTACTACGGAACGGGCCTTCCCCGGCGGAAGGGGGGCGTGTTCTATGACAGCGCGAACTGGCTGCCGCCCGAGGACTGGGATCCTTCGTCGCGCGGCTGGTACAAGGAGGCCATCGCCCGCAAAGGCGGGATAGCCTATTCGGTTCCCTACGTGGACGCGGACACGGGCCTCCTCTGCGTGGGCATCTCGCGTGAGATACGGGGCCCGTCCGGGACGGTCACCGGTGTCGTCAGCGTGGACATCCTGCTGAACAAGCTGACCACGATGATTGACGAGACGACCCCGCCTTCGGCAGGGGGCCGCATCTACATCGTGGATTCCGACGGAACCTTCCTGACCAATCCCGATACCTCCAAGATAATGGGCTCCAACTACTTCAGCGAGTCGCCCATCCCTGCCAAGCCCGCGGACTATCTGGTCGCGGCCGGGTCGGCCTTCCAGGACAAGACCCGCTACTATGCCGCCAGCAAGATTGGGGAATCCCCCTGGTACGTCGTCGTGGAGGGGCCGCTTGCTGACTTCACCGGCAGGATCAAGCGGAGCGTCTACATCTTTGAGCTGGCCCTCGTCATCTTCTGCATCATCTGCTCGTTTTTGAACCTGCGGAACTTCAAGGCGATGCGCCGGGGCGAGCGGGAGACCGGCGAGCAGATATTCGCCGAGACCCAGAACCTTGCCATCTCCGCCAAGCAGAACGCCGCGACCGCCCAGGACCAGACCGCCTCGGTCAAGGAAATCGTCGCGACGATGGAAGAGAACAACGCCCTGTCGGAGAGCATCGCATCCAAGATACAGGACGTGTCCGGCGTGGCGGGCAAGACGAGCG
>CAMJAJ010000273.1 GCA_946403565.1 uncultured Treponema sp.
TCAAGGTCGCGGTCATCGGAATCCCCAAGACCGTGGACAACGACCTCCAGTTCATAGACCGCTCGTTCGGCTTCGAGACCGCCGTCCAGCGGGCGACGCAGGCGGTGAACGCCGTGCACATGGAGGCCCATTCCCAGATAAACGGAATCGGAATCGTCAAGCTGATGGGACGCGAGTCCGGCTTCATCGCCACGGCGACCGCCCTGGCCAGCCACGAGGCGAATTTCTGCCTGATTCCCGAGGTTCCGTTCGACATGGACGGTCCCAACGGACTCCTGACCCACCTGGAGAAGCGGCTTGAAAGCAGGCACCATGCGGTCATCATCGTCGCCGAGGGCGCGGGACAGGAGCTGCTGACCTCCACGAACCAGACCGACGCGTCGGGCAACAAGAAGCTAGCCGACATCGGCATCTACGTCCGCGACAAGATCATCGAGCATTTCGCCAACAAGAAGATACACATCAACGTCAAGTACATTGACCCGAGCTACGAGGTGCGCGCGGCGGTCACCACGGCCAACGACTCCCTCTACTGCGAGCGGCTTGGAAACAACGCCGTCCACGCGGCCATGGCCGGAAAGACCAAGATCGTCATCGGACTTGTCCACGACAAGTACGTCCACATCCCCATCTCCATGGCCACGCTCAAGCGCAACATCGTCGATCCGGAAAGCTCCCTCTGGAGGGACTGCCTGGACGCGACGCTGCAGCCGGTCTACATGGTCAACAACATGTCCACCGTCATCGAGAAGCTCAGCTCCGCCCAGGAGGAGGCCGACAAGAAGGCCCTCGTCCGGCTGGAGAAAGTGACCCAGATGACGAAGAACGCATAGGCCTGGGGCGGCGTGATGGTTACGAACGTCATGATCGTCGGCGTGGGGGGACAGGGTTCCCTCCTCGCCAGCAAGCTCCTGGGCAAGGTCGTCCTCAAGAAGGGTTTCGACGTCAAGGTGAGCGAGGTTCACGGCATGAGCCAGCGGGGTGGCAGCGTCGTGACCTACGTGCGCTGGGGAGACAAGGTCTACTCGCCCATAATCGACAAGGGCGAGGCCGACTACATCATCTCCTTCGAACTGCTGGAGGCAGCCCGCTACATTGAGTACCTCAAGAAGGGCGGCACCGTCATCGTGAACAGCCAGAAGCTGGACCCCATGCCGGTCCTGACCGGGGCGGCGGAGTACCCTGCCGGCCTGGAGGACAGGATGCGCGAGAGTGGTGCCAACGTGGACGAGATGGACGCGCTGGGACTCGCCATGCAGGCCGGGTCCGCAAAGTCGGCCAACATTGCCCTGATGGGACGCTTCTCCAACTACTACAAGGACATCACGGAGGACGAGTGGCTTTCAGCCCTCGCCGACTGCGTGAAGCCCCAGTTCCTTGAGCTGAACAAGAAGGCCTTCTCGCTGGGCCGCGCCAAGTAGGGACCGATATGCAGGGACTGGAAGAGATACGGTCGTTCTTCGCGAACGACCGCTACGCCACGCAGACGACGGGAATAGAGATCCTGGAGGCTGGCCGTGGCCACTCCAAGGTCCAGCTCAGGCTGGACGACAGGCACCGGAACGCCCTCGGAATCGTGATGGGGGCGGTCTACTTCACCATGGCGGACTTCGCCTTCGCGGTGGCGACGAACAGCTGCCCCGAGGCCGGGGAAGCCACCGTGACCCTTTCCAGCCAGATAAACTTCATCGCCTCCTGCAGGGGCGACCTCCTCTTTGCGGAGGCGACGGCCCGCAAGGACGGCCGGTCAGCGGTATTCTACGACATCGATATCTACGAGCTGTCGGAAGACAACAAGAGGAGGCCGGTAGCCTCCTCTTCCATCACGGGACTCAAAATCGCATCCCACCCATAAGGAACCTCGAAACATTCCGCCGTGCGCGGAGCCTTGAAGCTTCGAAGGCCGTAACCCTGAAGCTCCGCCGGCAGGTCCGGGGGAACTCTGTCCCCCTCCCCCACACACTCAATCAGGTCTCGAAGCTGTCTATCTGGCTTCCGATGCGGTAGATGGAACCGGAAACCGACGTTGCGATGTTCAGCAGGTCGTCGTCCGAAATCTCCATCTGCTTTACGTAGCCCTCCATCTGCGTGATGTGGGTCTGGACGGACTCAGACGACTGCTTCAGGCTCGTGACGTCGGTGATGATGTCGCGCCTGGCCCCGTCCACGTCCTCCGAGGCGGCCTTGACCTTGGCCGTCGCATCGTTCATCTCGTTCAGTGCCTCGCCAATCTGCTTGGAACCCGCGGCCTGCTCGTCCATAGCAAGCTTGATCTCCTGCACCATGTCACCGGTCTGGCTTATCTTGTCCATGACCGCCATGAAGGACTTGTCCGCCATATCGGACGACGAGACGACCGAAGAGATGGAGGCAAGGATGCCCTTGAGCTGGAGTCCGATCTTCTTGGACTGCGCGGAGGAGGTTTCGGAAAGCTTCCGGATTTCGTCAGCGACGACCGCAAATCCCTGGCCCGCCTCTCCGGCATGGGCCGCCTCGATAGCGGCGTTCATGGCGAGCAGGTTGGTCTGGTTCGCGATGGAGGAGATGACCTGGTTGGCCTCGTTGAGCATCTTGGACTGGTCCTCGATCTGCTGGATCTGCACGTTCACCTTGCGCTGCTGCTCGATTCCGCTGTCAACGCCGCCGCGCAGGTTGCCGAACTCGCCGGCCATCTTCTGGATGGACTGGGTGACGGACTGGATGTTGCTTATCATCTCGGTTACCGCGCTGGAAGCCTGTTCAACGCACTCGTCCTGGCTGTCAAGCAGCCTACGCAGGCCCTCCACGGAATCGGATATACGGTCCACCGCAGAAACGGTGCTGCCGACCTTCTCGTTCTGAACCTCCACCTCTTCCCCGACGCGCTTGATGCCGCCGAGCATATCGGTCAGCGATTCGGCGTTCTTCTGCACCAGGTTGCTCAGCTGGTCACCGTACTCACGCAGGTCGTTCTTGGACTTCTTGAGGTCGCTGATTATCTCCTGCAGCTTGCTCACGAAGGCGTTGAAACCACCGACCACCTGGCCAAGCTCGTCGTTCGCGGACTGGGTCTGCAGGCGGCGGGTCAGGTCCGCATGGCCGTCGGAAATCTCCTTCATGGAGCCGCCCACATCGCGGAGGGGCCGGATGGCC
>CAMJAJ010000274.1 GCA_946403565.1 uncultured Treponema sp.
TGGGAAAAGGACGGCCAGCCCTACGTTCCCTTCGACAAGTACCCGGCCATGAGCGTCTGCACGACGTCGGTGCACGACAGCCCCACTCTGCGCCAGTGGTGGAACAACGAGAAGCAGTCCGTCGAGGCATACCTCAGGCTCGTGTCCGAGGGGATGAGCGATGAAGAGCTGGCGGCCCTGCCGGACAAGGACGCGGCCTTTGACGAAAAGATCGCGGCCTTCTGCTTGGAGAGTTCGGCGAAAACCGGAAGCAACTGGCTGATCAACCCGCTGCAGGACTATCTCTTCCTGGACCAGAAGTATTACAAGGACAGGCAGGACGACGAGCGGATCAACGTCCCCGGCAGCGTCAACAGCTTCAACTGGACCTACCGCATCCCGGTCAGCGTCGCGGACCTGGAAAAGGACAAGGGCCTGATTGAGGGCATACAGAAAATCGCAGCAATACATGACAAAGCGTGAGCAAGAGGTGAATATGCGTCTATCATACAATGAGTTCCACATAAGCCGCCAGGTGCGCGACCTGTGCAAGTTCGACCAGAGCCTGTACTCCTCCTGCGGCAACGTGATTCTGGCGGACATGAAGTCCGTCCACAAGTTCCAGACCAAGCTGAACGAGCTGTTCGTCAGCCGGGGCGAGAAAGAGAAGCAGGTGTCCGCCGGAAACCTGAACGCGATGGGCCTCATCGACGAGATACTCCACTACGTCTGCATGCTCTTCCGCCGCGACAAGGCTCCGTCCTGTTTCACGATGCTGCTTGAAGACCTGGACACCTACTTCGGAGGCAAAGACAAGGTTGACGAGCTGCTCTACCAGTTCATGGACGAATTCCCCCCGGTGGAAGTCTATCAGGGAAAGTGCAGCAAGGAGGACTTTCTTAAGCGGACGGCATATGACCCGGGGACCAAGAAGGACCGCCCCAACCGCGAGCAGGTGCTGGAGGAGCTTGTCATGCTGCACCTCGCCAACGAGAACCCGGCCTTCCATCCTTTCCAGATCCTCTTCAATGACAGCAGGCTCGCAGAGAATCCGCTCTACGTCAAGACCTGGAACCAGATAAAGGCCTTCTTCAAGACCCAGCCGGTATTCGGCCCCAAGAACAACGACCTCATCAACATGTTCAAGGAGCCGGTCATCGCATCGCCGACCTCGCTCAAGGGGCAGCTGGACTACATCCGTAAGTACTGGGCCGACCTTCTGGGCGAGTGGCTCCGCCGCCTGCTGGAGGGAATGGACACGATATCCGAGGAGGAGAAGGCCGCCTGGCACCCGACCAATGGCGGCGACCCGGACATGTCCCCGTACTCCTACGACGACCTCATGCGGGAGTACGAGCGGTTCAGCCCGGACAAGGACTGGATGCCCAAGGTCATCCTGATGGCCAAGACCGTCCTGGTCTGGCTCTACCAGCTTTCCAAGAAGTACGACCGCGAGATCACCCGGCTTGACCAGATACCCGACGAGGAGCTGGACCGCCTGCGCGACGAGGGTTTCACCGGCCTCTGGCTCATCGGCCTCTGGCAGCGCAGCTGGGCGAGCAAGCGGATCAAGCAGATAAACGGAAACCCCGAGGCGGCATCCTCGGCATACTCCCTCTACGATTACGAGATCGCGGACAACCTGGGCGGCTGGGGTGCGCTGGACAACCTGCGCAAGCGATGCTGGATACGCGGCATCCGCCTTGCCGCGGACATGGTTCCCAACCACACGGGCATGGACGGCAAGTGGGTCATCGAGCATCCGCAGCACTTCATCACGCGGCGCGACTGCCCCTTCCCCCAGTATTCGTTCAACGGGGAGAACCTGAGCCTGGACTCCCGCGTGTCGATATACCTGGAAGACCACTACTATTCCAAGAGCGACTGCGCGGTCTGCTTCAAGCGCGTGGACAACTATACCGGCGACACGGTCTACATCTATCACGGCAACGACGGCACGGGAATGCCCTGGAACGACACGGCGCAGATTGACTTCCTGAACCCCGAGGCGCGGGAGGCGGTCATCCAGCAGATAATGAAGGTGGCCTCCAACTTCCCGATCATCCGCTTTGACGCGGCGATGGTCCTCGCGAAGAAGCACATCCGCCGCCTCTGGTACCCGGAGCCGGGACACGGCGGCGACATCGCGACCCGCAGCCAATCCGCCCTCACGTCCGACGAGTTTGAGGCGCGGATTCCCAACGAGTTCTGGCGCGAGGTCGTGGACCGCTGCGCCCGCGACATGCCGGACACCCTGCTGCTCGCCGAGGCCTTCTGGATGATGGAAGGCTACTTTACCCGCACACTCGGAATGCACCGGGTCTACAACTCCGCCTTCATGAACATGCTCAAGAAGGAGGAGAACCAGAAGTACCGCGACACGGTGAAGAACACGATAAAGTTCGACCCGCAGGTGCTCAAGCGCTTCGTCAACTTCATGAACAACCCCGACGAGGAGACCGCCGTCGCCCAGTTCGGCAAGGGTGACAAGTACTTCGGCGTCTGTACGCTCATGGTCACCATGCCCGGCCTGCCGATGTTCGGCCACGGGCAGATAGAGGGCTTTGAGGAGAAATACGGCATGGAGTATACGCGGGCATACCGCGACGAGGTGCAGGACGAGGGCCTGGTCCACCGGCACTGGACGGACATCTTCCCCCTCATGCACCGGCGCTACCTCTTCTCCGGCGTGGACAACTTCCTCTTCTACGACGTGTGGGACAACGGCCGCGTGAACGAGAACATCTTCGCCTACTCCAACGGCTCCGGCACGGAGCGGACGATTGTCTTCTACAACAACAAGTACGAGCGGGCACAGGGATGGATCAAGCAGTCCTGCGACTACGCCGTCAAGACGGGGAGCGGCGACAACGACAAGACCTTGGTTTCCAAGACTCTGTCCGAAGGGCTGCAGCTCAGCTCCGGCTGGAAGAACTACTGCATCTTCCGTGAGCACAAGGCCGGACTCTGGTACGTCAGGAAGAGCGACGACATCATCAATCAGGGAATGTTCGTCGCGCTCAACGGCTTTGAGTATCAGGTCTACCTCGACGTGCAGCAGGTGGAGGACACGGCGGAAGGCAAGTACGCCAAGCTCCACGAACTTCTGAACGGACGGGGCTGCGAGGATCTGGATGTCGCGTGGG
>CAMJAJ010000275.1 GCA_946403565.1 uncultured Treponema sp.
GGTTGTAGCTGCTCCTGTTGTACATCTTGAAGTTGAAGTCGTAGCTCTCCGCTATTTCCGCAACCGGGATTTCCTTGTCGGCGTTGCTGCCGAAAAGAACCACTGAATCACTTGCCTTGTTGTTGACTGCCATAACTTTTACTCTCCTATCTAAAGCGCGGTTCCTGAAGTAGACCGCAAGATTTACAAGAACTATAACGAGGTTCAGGAAATATACCGCCAGCACGTAGTTCAACTGTCCGTTGATGAACTTTGCCAGTATCCCTGCCACGTAGCCAGTTATTATCAAAAGGATGAAAGCAAGGCTTGTTCCTTTTGCCGACCGGGCCTTGTACGCCTTCATGACGTTCAACGGCCAGGAAAAACCGAAGCACACGAGCATCGTGGCTTCAAATACCGAACCCATATTTTTTCCTCCGGGACCGCAGTTTCGGGTTTGCTCCCTTTCCTGCCGTCCTCATTCTTTATGATTCCATCCTAGCGTCATGCGGGAGGAATGGCAATTTTTTCCAAAGATAAAAAAAGGGATTGTTGCCTCCGGCCGGCTTTTTTAACTTTCGAAAGCTTTATGAAAATTGAGAATCTGCTATAGTAGTAGTGTGAAAGACATGAACGATTCCAAGAAAGGGTCCCTCAACTCCATACGGCGGGAGATGCAGCGGACGCACCTGCTCCTCATCGTCGTGATAACGATCCTGCTCAGCGTGGGCGGGGCCTACATCGACATCAACGCGAACGCGCAGGCCCTGGACCAGAACCTCCTGAACACCGCCGACCTGATCTCCCGCATCTACGGTTTCACCAGGAAACTTCCCCAGGACGAGCTCACGGGCTACTTCAACTCCATCTGCCGGGAACTGCCCAGCGTGGACGTGATTTCTATCGTGGATTCCGACAACATCCGGGTCTACCACACGAACAATGCCCTCATAGGGACGACCTACGACGGGGCCGTGCCCGACCTGCCGCGGAACGTGCTGGAGCAGGCCGCATTCCACGTCGTGGACGAGAACGGCCCGTCCGGACCGCAGCGCCGCACCTATTCCGCCATCTACGACGACCGGGGCGCGTACTCGGGGTTCATCATGACGATAATCCTCAAGACCTCCATCCACTCGGTGACCGAACGGACCGTCCTGCTCTTCATCGCCGTGACGATCGCGGCCATACTCATCGAAATCGTCATTTCCGGCACCTTCTCCCGCAGGATAAAGCAGAAGCTGCTCGGCTACGAGCCGGACACCTTCACCGCCATGTTCACGATCCGCGACAACATACTGGAGTCCATACACGACGGCATACTGGCCATTGACGACGCAGGCGAGATACAGTTCGTCAACACGGCCGCCCGGAAGATCCTGGGCTGCGGGGAGGACGACAAGGCCAGCCTGATCAGTGAGAAGGTCTTTGCCGAGAAGTTCCTCCAGGACACGGTCGCCACTGGGGAAAGCGTCTACGGGGTGCGGGAGCGGACCGCCGGGGACACCGAGCTCCTGGTGGACTCCATCCCGGTCAGGCAGGACGGCAGGATAACGGGGGCGGTCGCCCTGCTCCATGACCGCACGGAGTATACCAAGCTCATGGAGGACCTGTCCGGCACCAAGTACCTGGTGGATTCCATGCGGGCCAACAACCACGACTTCACGAACAAGCTGCACGTCATCCTGGGGCTGATTCAGATCGGCGAGTACGACAAGGCGGTGTCCTACATCGAGAACATCTCGATAATACAGCGCGAGACCCTGAGCCGGGTCATGCACTCCGTGGACAACCCGTCGTTCGCCGCGCTGCTCATCGGGAAGATCGCCCGCGCCTCCGAGTGCAACGTCAAGTTCATACTCAAGGAGGGCATACGCTTCAAGAGCTCGGACATACAGCTTCCCTCGGAGGCCCTGGTGACGATAGTGGGCAACCTGATCGACAATGCCCTGGACGCGATGAACATGCAGCTCACGCTTGACGGCGGCTTTACGGCGACGTCCCGGGAGCTGACCTTCGGGGTGTTCTCCAAGCCGGGGGAACTGCTCATAACGGTCAGGGACCGGGGCTGCGGCATTCCGGATGACATACGGGACAGGGTGTTCGAGAACGGCTTCTCCACCAAGGGCCGGGGTCGGGGAGTGGGGCTGTACCATACCAAGCAGCTGGTGGAAAGCCTCGGCGGCAGCATCGTCTTTGAATCACAGGCTGGCGTGGGAACCTGCTTTATGGTAAACTTTCGGCAGGAGCGGCAGGTTCAAAAGTAACCGGCTTTTGAACCTGGCCCATGATTTGATGAAGGGAAACTAAGGACCGTGTTCCGCGCGGTTTTAGAGAAGTCCGAAACGGCGGCCTGTTGGGGCCGCCAGATATACGGGAGCCATTATGCCCTATAGCGTTTTGATAGTGGAAGACGACCCCATGGTCGCGATGATTAACGAGCAGTATGTCCGCAAGAACAAGCAGTTCACCGTCTGCGGTTCATGCCGCAACGGGCAGGAGGCCCTGGATTTCCTGGAGGACGGCGGGGCGGACCTCATCATCCTTGACGTGTACATGCCCATCATGGACGGCGTGGAGACCCTGCGGCAGCTGCGGCAGCGCGGCTGTTCCGCCGAGGTCATAATGGTCACGGCGGCAAACGACTCGGCGACCCTTGAGGACACGATGCACCTGGGGGTCCTGGACTACCTCATAAAGCCCTTCGCCTACGAGCGCTTCCAGGTGGCCCTGGAGAAGTTCGAGGCGAAGGTGACGGCCCTGAAGGAGGCCTCCGTCCTGGACCAGAGCAGCGTGGACAGCATCATAAACAGCGGGCGGGGAGCCGGCGGAGGTGCCCGGGGCGGGGCGGCCGCCAGCAAGGACTACCCCAAGGGCATACAGGAGAAGACGCTCCTGCACATCCTCTCGTACCTGGAGGAGCAGCAGGGCTGGCTGAACGGGGACGCCATCGCAGAAAACGTGGGCCTGTCCTGCGTCACCGTCCGCCACTATATGAACTATCTGGTGAATACGGGGAAGGCGTCGGAGAGCATCAACTACGAGACCGGCGGCCGCCCCTGCGTCCTGTACCGGCACAATGGATAGGCTGGCCCGGCCCGGACGGGCCGAAGGCTGTTAAACGTGGGATGTGAAAGG
>CAMJAJ010000276.1 GCA_946403565.1 uncultured Treponema sp.
CGTAGGCGGTCGCGGATGCGGCGATGTCGCCCCGCTTTACGTCGGAGATGCAGGCGAGCCCGGACACGCGGACGGCCTTGAGCGTCTCGGCATAGGCTTTCATCCCCGCAAGGCCCATCGCCTCGTAGTAGGCGGCCTGCACCTTGAAGCAGCATGCGGAGCCGTCAGCCTTGACGCGGGCGATTATCTCCTTGTTGTAGGCGAGCACCGCCTGGGCGGGGGAGGAAAAGCCCTTCATCACCGACTGGGGGATGTACGACGGGTCGGTGTCCAGCCCCACGCAGAGGGGGCCGTATTTTGCCGCGAGCGAGCGCAGCCTGTCCATGTTGTGTTCCATACGGCGGCCTCCTTGCGTTTATCTGACGAGCTTGCGGTAGACGGTCTTGTGGGGCCGGTCCGCGTCGTCTCCGAGCTGCTTGCGACGCCACTCGGCGTAGTCTGACCAGCTGCCTTCGAACCACTGCACCTCGCTGTTGTTCTCGAACGCGAGGATGTGGGTGCAGATGCGGTCCAGGAAGTAACGGTCGTGGCTGATGACCAGCACGCAGCCTGCGAACTCGTTGATTGCCTGCTCGAGCGAGCGGGTGGTCGCGATGTCCAGGTCGTTGGTCGGCTCGTCAAGCAGCAGGACGTTGCCCGCCTCCTTGAACATCAGGCCCATGTTGAGCCGGTTCTTCTCTCCTCCGGAAAGGACGGAGACCTTCTTGTTCTGCTCGGGGCCGTTGAAGTTGAACCATGAGCAGTAGGCGCGGCTGTTGACCTCGCGCACCGCCCCGTTGACCGGGCGGCCCTTCTCGTCCACCGCGCCGAGCTTCACGAGGTCGGCGCCGCCAGAGAGGGTCTCCCAGACGGTCTTGTTCGGATCCAGCTTGCTGCGCATCTGGTCCACGTAGACGAGCTTGACCGTGGAACCGATCTTGACCTCGCCGGAATCGGGCTTTTCCTCGCCCTCGCTGCCGTCGGGGAGCTGCACCTTCTGACCTGCCGCGGTGGCGAGCATCTTGAAGAGGGTCGTCTTACCCGCACCGTTGGGACCGACGATTCCGACGACCGCTCCTGCGGGAATGTGGAAGTCCAGGTTCTCGAAGAGCACGCGGTCGTCGAATGACTTGGTGAGCTTTTCCACGTCGATGACGGCGTTGCCCAGGCGGGGACCGGCGGGTATGGAGATTTCGTTGTCGCGCAGCTTGACCCGCTTGTTCTCTTCGGCAAGCAGCTGCTCGTACTTGGTGATGTGCTCCTTGTGCTTGGCCTGCCTGCCCTTTGCTCCGGCGTGAATCCAGTCAAGCTCCTCCTTCATCTCCCGTGCGCGGACGGAAGCCTGCTTTTCCTCCAGCTCCAGCCGCTTCTCCTTCGCCTCAAGCCAGGCGGAGTAGTTGCCCTTGAAGGGGTATCCTTCGCCCCGGTCCATCTCCAGGATCCATCCGGCGACGTTGTCCAGGAAGTAGCGGTCGTGGGTGATCGCGATGACCGTTCCCTTGTACTGGTGCAGGTGCCGCTCAAGCCAGGCGACGGTCTCCGCGTCCAGGTGGTTGGTCGGCTCGTCCAAAAGCAGGATGTCGGGCTGCTGCAGGAGCAGGCGGCAGAGGGCCACGCGGCGGCGCTCTCCTCCGGAAAGCACGTCGACGACCTGATCCGGCGGCGGGCAGCGGAGCGCGTCCATCGCCAGCTCCAGGTTGGCGTCCAGGTTCCATGCGTCGCAGGCGTCGAGCTTTTCCTGCAGCTGGGCCTGCCGTGCGCCGAGCTTGTCGTAGTCTGCGTCGGGGTCTCCGAAGGCTTCGTTCACCTTGTCGAATTCGGCGAGCAGGTCGGTTATGGGCTTCACGCCCTCCATGACGATTTCCTTGACGGTCTTGCCCGCCTCCAGCTGCGGCTCCTGCTCCAGATAGCCCATCGTGTAGCCGTCAAGCAGGCGGGTCTCGCCGGTGTAGTCCTTGTCTATGCCTGCGAAAATCTTGAAGAGGGAGGACTTTCCCGCTCCGTTCTCGCCGATCACGCCTATCTTCGCGCCAAGGTAGTATGAAATGCTTATGTCCTTTAAAACGACCTTCGTTCCGTATGCGCGGGAAACGTGGTCCATCGTGTAGATGATTTTCTTGTCGTCAACTGTCTTAGCCATGCGGACATTGTATAGGAGAAATGCAAATAAGTCCACTGGCCCGCTGCGCGGGACAGACTTAGCGGGCCGAGTTTTTTTTCAGCTGCGTGAGCCGGTAGAGTCCGAAGCCGGCGAAGGTGCAGATGAAGCGGTCCAGCATGGTGACCGGAATCCTCGCCATGATGCAGGAGGCGAACAGGCCCAGGTTTTCCCTCAGCAGCGTGTGCACCATCTGCTCGAGCGGCTTGGAGTCGTAGGCCCTGCCCTGGAACATGATGCGGTTGAAGGTCTCGATCGTGCCGCCGATGATGCTTGATGCGAAGGCCGAGACGAGCGCGATCAGCACGAGGTGGAGGATGGTGATGACCGTGCCCATGCGGAAGTTCTCCTTCTTGCGGGAACAGGCCCATGTCGCCAGGACTATGGCTATGCCGCAGAGCGCGTATATCATGTCCCAGGGGTACACGGGGCTTTTGGTCGCGATGGCGATCATGAACACCCGTATGACGTTGAACATGACCGCGACGATCAGGCCGGGAACGAGCCCCGCGTAGAAGGTGATGGCGACCGTGCCCACGGTGTCCAGGAAGAGATGCACGTGCAGCTGGTCGCAGAAGAACCAGACGCACAGGAGGTTCAGCAGTTCCGCCAGGACGCAGGCGAGGATGAGGCGGAGGGGCGTGTCCTTTTGATGACCCGTTTCAAAGCCCGTTTGCATGGTTCATCCAGTATAGCATATTGGCCCTTGTCCTGCTATAGGGACGGCTAGCAAAGTTCCACCGAATTCGCTATAATCTTTCCATAAAATTCCATAAGCTTTCAAAGCGCAGAGAACGAGAGGTACAGACGATGAAGGCCATTGAACTTGAGAAGGCGTATAACCCGAAGGATTTCGAGGACAGGATATACAGCGAGTGGGTGGAGAAGGGCTGCTTCAAGCCCGCGTCGGATGAAAAATCCCCGATGCACCAGACCTACCTGGACAAGAAGGCCGCCGGAAAGACGGTCGCCA
>CAMJAJ010000277.1 GCA_946403565.1 uncultured Treponema sp.
CGGCTACCGCAGCCTGCATGTGATTGTGAAGGTTACCGTGTACTTCAGCGACCAGAAGCGGGAGATTCCCGTGGAAATCCAGATCCGTACCATCGCGATGGACTTCTGGGCCAGCCTGGAGCACCAGCTGCACTACAAGAAGGACTTTGCGATGAAGGAAGGAATCGATGAGGAGCTGAAGTCCATCGCGGACGTGATTGCCTCCACCGACCAGCGGATGCAGAAGCTGGCAAAGAACATCCCTGGTTTCGTGGACTACAGCCAGGACGAGCAGATCCAGCCCTACTATTACTGATATGGAATCCCGTTTCTCACGAACTGAGCTTCTGCTGGGGGAGGCTGCTGTGAAGCGCCTCTCTTCCGCCCGTGTCGCCGTGTTCGGTGTGGGCGGCGTGGGCGGCTACGTGTGCGAGGCGCTGGTACGGAGCGGGGTGGGGAGCTTCATGCTCGTGGACAACGATGCGGTCAGCCTGTCCAATGTGAACCGGCAGATTATCGCCACGGAGCAGACGCTCGGCCTGTACAAGGTGGACGTGATGGCCGCCCGGATGCGCGACATCAATCCTGCCGTGCAGGTGGAGGTGCGGAAGGAGTTCTTCAGCGAGGAGAACAGGGAGCGGTTTGACCTTGCCTCCTGCGACTACGTGGTGGATGCGATAGACAGCGTTTCCTCCAAGGTCGCCCTGATCCTGCTGGCGCAGGAATCGGCCGTGCCGATAATCAGCTCGATGGGGGCGGGCAACAAGCTGGAGGCGAACCGCTTCAAGGTGGCCGACATCTATGCCACGTCCGTCTGCCCTCTCGCCCGCGTGATGCGGCAGCGGCTCAAGAAGCTGGGGGTGCGGTCGCTGAAGGTGGTCTACTCCGACGAGCCGCCCCTGAAAGTCCCCGCGCCGGATGACGGCGGCAAGGTTGTTCCCGGCAGCACGGCGTTCGTGCCGCCTGCGGCCGGCCTGCTCATCGCGGGCGAGGTGGTCAAGGATCTGATTGGAATCTGAAGCGACCGGGACTGTTTCCGGCCGGTCAGGGTAGGTCTGGGGTCAGTCGGGGCAGTATCTGGCCCGGCTCGTATCGGTTTCAAAGACGTCGATGGCGTAGAGGCGGGCCGGGCCGTCATCGTTCGATCCGTCCTTTGCGAGGGCGGGAAGCCGCCTGATGATGCCGTCGTATATGTACATGGCTATGCGTTCCGCGCTGGGGTTCTGCTGGAAGCAGGCGAAGTCGTTCAGGTTCCTGTGGTCCAGCTCTTCGCATACCGAGCGGAGCGCCTTTTTCAGCTCGGAGAAATCCAGCAGCATGCCGCCTCCGTCCAGCTGGCTGCCCCGCGCATGGGCGAACACCTTGTAGTTGTGACCGTGCAGCCGCTCGCACTTGCCGTGGTAATCCTGCAAAAAATGGGCCGCGCTGAACGAGGCCTCCACCCTGACTTCAAACATGATGTGAAATCATAGCAGTATGCGGGACTTTATGCAATGCGGCGGGCGGAGGTGCCGGCGGACAGAGGTGTCGGCGTATAGGCCAGTCATACAGGCCGGCCCGCGCGTCTTTTCGCCGCTGGAGTCACCCGTCTATGAGCCAGCCCTGCTGCACCGCGTTGTCCAGGTTCTTCAGCACCCAGGGCCAGAGGGATGGCATGTTGTCGCGTATCACCGACTGCCGCGCCAGTACCTGGGACTTCCGTGTCTGGTGGTCCAGCCAGGAATGGCCCAGGGTGAGCGTGTTGTGGAAGAAGGGCTGCAGGCTGTCCAGGCAGGCGGCGTAGCGGGCATCGGCGGTCTCGCGCCTGTCGAATTCCTCCCAGAGCGCGCGGATTTCTGCCCCCTGGTCCGTGGGCAGTATGCCGAAAAGCCTGTCCGCCGCGGCCTTCTCCCGGTCCAGCTTGCTCTTGGCCCCCTCCTCGTCGTAGGCGTAGGTGTCGCCCGCGTAGATCTCGATCAGGTCGTGCACCGTGACCATCTTGACCGCGCGCGAAACATCGGGGGTGTCCTTGGCGTATTCGCTCAAAAGCTGCGCCATCACGGCGAGGTGCCAGGAGTGCTCCGCGTCGTTCTCCCTGCGGCTTCCGTCGATGAGCAGGGTCTGCCTGAGTATGTGCGTCATCTTGTCGATTTCCGCGATGAAACGCATCTGCGCGTCGAAGCGGCCCATGCCTGACGGCAGGTAGTAGGCGCCGAAGGGGTCGTCCGTCTCCTGCCGGAAGGGGCGCGTGTCGGCCTGGGGCTGGCAGGCGGCTTTGGGGCTGGCTTGTGTCTGGGAGCTGGCCTGGGAGACGGCCTGAGCATCGGTCTGGGGCTGGGAGCCGCCTGCAGCCTCCGGGGCCGCCGACGGGCCAGCGTCGTTTCCTGTCAGCAGGCGGAAGGCTTCTCCTGCCTGCCTGTTCAGTATCAGGGTGAACTCCCTCCGGCTGCCGGACTGGTTCGTGTAGCTGGCGTTTATGCTTCGGGCCAGCTCCGGGTTCAGGAATGAGAAGAGGCCCCTGTGGGGCAGGGAGAAGTGGATGTCGGACAGGCCGGACAGGCAGACCAGCCGTTCTTCGGTCTTGCCCGCCCCCTTCATGAAGAAGGACAGGTAGGACTCCTGCTCCGCGACGTAGTAATAGCTGCCCTGTTTGCAGCAGACGAGCAGGCCCCATGCGCTGGGCCGGTAGCTCTTGATGTTCAGGTCCTGGTATACGCCGTCGCCTGCCCGCAGTTCGGCAAGCTCCATTCCGAGGACCTCGTCGTGCACCTTTGCCCCGATTTCCGTGCGGAACTTCTGCTGTTTTTCCTGGAGGCTTTCGCTGGAATCACCGAACAGTGCCATGGATGCCTACTCCGCCGTCATGACGGCTTTTGCCAGCTGGTCGGCGCAGCTCGTGCCCTTGTTCCGGCACAGGTTTCCGGCGAGCTTCCTGTTGATCTCGGCCGCGGTCATGCCGTCCACCAGCTTGGAGAGCGCCTTGAGGTTGCCGTCGCAGCCGCCTTCGAAGCTCACGTTCGTTATCGTGCCGTCGTCGGTTTTGGAAAAGTGGATGACCTTGGAACAGGTCCCGCTTGTGGTGTAGGAATAGTCCTTCATGATAGCTCCTTACGGTTGAATGAAACTGCCGCCCTCCATTATATCCCAGCG
>CAMJAJ010000278.1 GCA_946403565.1 uncultured Treponema sp.
ATTAGCAAGCGTGCTTCCTATTCGTCGCGCTCTTCATGCCCGCCGGCGAAATCCTCCGGATTGAGCGGGGTGTAGGTCGCATCTTCCGGGGCAATCGTCGGCTCGGGCGTGTAGCCGGAGTTGTCGCCGTAGGACGTCTGCCCCCAGCTGTCCTCCTCTTCCGGCATCGCGGACTTGGGCAGGACGGTCTTCGGCTTTGCGGCCTTCTCCTTCGCGTATGCGGCGGCCCCCCGCTTGCCCAGCATGCGGGGGTCGATCTTGTCCTCCAGCTTGAAGCGCTCTATGACGAAGTTCATCAGCTTGGCGTAGGCGAACATATCCAGCACGATTCCCGCGATGAAGCTGACCATCCATGCCACCATCACGATGGCCGGGTCCTCCAGCTTGAGCAGGACCCGTATTACGAACGACACCAGCACGATGAGGGCGACGATTATCACGATGGTCATCAGGATGTTTATGACCGTGGCGACAAGCAGGAACAGCAGGGAGAAGTTCTTCTTTGTCACAGGGATGCCTCCTGGGCTTTGCTTTGTTTGGAAGGTTCATCCTTCATCTGGAGGATGAACGAGAGTACGAAGAGGATGCCGCAGACGACCACCGCGGAGTCCGCCACGTTGAACGTGGGCCAGCGCTCCATTCCGAACAGGCCGAAGAAATAGCAGTCGATGAAGTCCACCACCCCGTCCGGCCGGAAGAAGCGGTCGATCAGGTTCCCCAGGCCGCCGCCGAGGATGCCGCAGATGGACCAGCGCTGGATGCGGTTGAAGTCATCGTTCTTGAAATATGCCACGAACACCAGGGCTATGATCATCAGCGGCAGGAAGGAGAAGAGCAGCTTGCGGGTATGCTGCGGCAGGGTCGAGCCGAGGCTGAATGCGACGGCCTTGTTCCTGACGTGGATGAGCCGTATGAAGTCGCCGAACACCGGGACGATGCAGCCGTCGGTGAAGAGCGAGTAGGTGGGGATGAACTTGACCACCAAGGCCTTCGTAATCTGGTCAAGGAGTATCACGAGGGCGGTCAGGATCAAAGGCAGGAGCTTTTTTAAAATTGGTTTTTCAGCCATGTGGAGAGTATAGGGCATCTCTAAAAACTGGTCAAGCCCAGTTTTTAGAGATGCCGTCGAGTCCTAAGTCGCTGCAATATCGCGACTTAGGACATCGCGTTTGCCTTGACCGGGGGAGTTTCAACGGCATGGCGGCGCACCGTGGGCAGGCTCGGGGATGCCGTGGCAGACGGCCTGTCTCGTTAGAGGTCAACCGGCAATGCCCGCGGTACCGGCAGGATTAACGGCACCCGCCGTGGCAGAGGCCTCAGTTGTTCCCGCCCTCTATCATCTGCTCCAGGACGGAGGCCATCCTGTTGGACGTGTACAGCGCGCCGTCCCGGGGAAAGCCCAGGATGGAGGCGAGCAGGGGGTCGGTCTGCTCCACCGGTCCCCAGCCCGGGGTCTTGTACTCGTTGATGCTTGCAATGTCAAAGCAGCGGGAGAACCGTTCGTCCTTCCAGATGAGCGACACGTACAGTTCTTTTGGAAGGCCGTCCCCCACCACGATGAGGCTGCCGTCGGCCGGAACCAGGCGTTCCAGGCTTTCGAACAGCGAGAGGTAGAGCGCCTGCTTCTTTTCTCCGCACCAGCTCCTGTAGTCCTCGCTGTCCGCCAGCCGCGCGCGGACGAACGTGAACCGCCGCAACTCCCTGCCGTAGGCGGGCGTGGGCACCGGCTTGGTGTCATCGCCGTAGGGGTCCGCCCCGTATATGGTGTAGCCGTCCCTCGCGAGCTTTGCCAGGAACGGCTCGTACAGGCTGACCGTGGCGCATTCCGAGGGCAGGAAGAGTATCGTGCCCTTCTGCTCCGCACCGCCGCTTTCTGCGGGCCGGTAGCAGGTCAGGTCCAGCGTCCGCTTGGCGAAGCTGTTCTCGGATTCGGTGAAGCCCTCGGCCATGTTCCCGCACAGGTGGGACACCTGCCGTTCCACGCCGGCCTTCTTCAGGTTCATGCTGACCGGGCGGAAGTAGAACACGAACAGCAGGGCTATGACGGCAAGGAGGCAGTTCACTGAGGAGATGAGGATGAACGGCGGGCTGTAGTGGTCGATTATCAGGCTTTCATTGAGCCGGATCAGGGCACGGAAGTTCCAGATGAAGACCCAGAAGGACAGGCCCAGCACGATGATCTCCTGCACGCTGAGGCCCCATGCGAATATGCTGAGCACGGCGCACACGAGGGCCACGAGCGGGGCGATGGACAGGGGGTCCTTCCGTTCTGAATGGATGAAAAAGACGCGGGCCGAAGAAATCAGCAGCATGAAGAGAATCGTCAGCTCGCCTATTGTCTGCTGTGCCATTGCACCAGTATAGGGCATCTCTACAAACTAGGCAAGCCCAGGCTGCCGCCCTGCCCGCATACCGGGCAGGGCAGTGGGTCACAGGCTGCGCAGGGCTTCCCGCACCGTGCCCGGTCCGGCAATCAGCAGGGCGAAGAAGACCTTCACCTTCTCCGCAAGCCCCGCCTCCTCAAGGTCAACGCCGAATATGTCCGCGCGGCGCAGGAGCGGCTCCACCGATTTGACGGCGGCCTCCCCGTTCCCGCCGAGCTTCACGCCCGCGACGTACTTCTGCACGTCGGAAAGCAGGGGGTCGGGACTTGGCTCGAATGCCCTGCCCTCGTCATCCACGGCCAGCAGGTAGCGCAGCCACAAGGCGAACACGAGCGGCACGACCTTGAGCGTGGACACGTCCAGGTCCTTCCGCGCCAGGTAGCCCTTTATGGTCTCGCCGAAGCGGATGGAAAGCTTCTGGCTCGTGTCGCAGGCAATCCGCTGGGGGGTGTCCGGCATGAAGGGGTTGGGGATGCGGACGTTCACCACCTCGTCGATGAAGTCGCGCGGCCTGATTATGCCGGGGTCCACCACGACGGGAAGCCCCTCCTCGTAGCCCAGGCGTTTGACCAGGCGGAGCAGGTCGGCGTCCTTCATCTCGTCCGCAATCAGCGTGTAGCCAAGCAGGCAGCCGGACAGGGCCAGGAAGGTGTGCAGGGGGTTCAGGCAGGTGCAGACCTTCATCTTCTCCACCTTGTCCACGG